>DATIOS010000355.1:0-28618 GCA_035472915.1 Thermoanaerobaculia bacterium | reverse complement strand
TCTCGTCGACCACCGTCTTCACCTCGGGCTTCTCGCCGCCGAAAGCCACCGTCATCAGGGACGAGGTGGGCTCGTCTTCGAACGACGGATCGGATTCCAGCCAGTACAGCCGGTCCTCATTGGCCGACAGAGAATCGTAGTTTCCGGCCTCGACCGGCGCCTCGACGAGCCGCTCGGCCAGGCCATCGAGATCGATTACCACCTTGGGCAAAGCCGAGGTTTTGGACGGCTCGTCGTCTTCGGCCTCCTTTCCTTTCTTCGCCTCCTCCTTCTTGTCGTCTTTTCCCTCCGCCTCGGCCTTGTCGTCCTTGTCATCGTCCTTCCCTGAATTGGGATGGAGCTCGTCTGGCGGCTGAAAAGGCGAGCGCAGCCCCTTCTTCAGCGCGGCGCCGAAGATCTTGGTGGTCGCGGTGAGGAAAGGATCGGGCTGGCGCGCCCCCCAAGGCCCCGGAACGAGAGTCCGCAGCTCGCGGTCGGAGAGGAACCAGAGCCATTTGCCGTCGCTGCTCCAGGTGGGACTCCAACTGTTGAATCGATCCGAGGTGACGGCCAGGGTATTGCTGGTGGAGGTGTCGTAGAGAAAGATCCGCTGGAACGTGTTGGCGCCAGCAACGGCCCAGGCGAGCCAGCGGCCATCCGGCGACCATTCAAGATCCTGGAAGTCACTGTAGGCCGACACGGCGATGCGGCTGTTCTTGCGAGTCTTGACGTTCAGGAGCCAGAGCTGGCGATCCTTGTCGCGGTGGGCGATCCACTTGCCGTCCGGCGACGGCAGGGTATCCCAGCGCAGCACCTTGCCGTCGGAGGTGAGCTGCTCGGGTTTGCCGACGCCGTTGGCGGGAAGCTTCCAGAGCTCGACCTCGCCCGACTCGTCTGAGAGCGCCAGCACGCTCTTGCCGTCGGACAGGAAGCGGGCCTCCCGGTAGCGCACGCCGGGTTTGCGGGTGACCTCGACGAACCGCCCCTTTTTCACCGGCGCCACGAAGACCTGGCCGCGGGCGGTGAGCACGATGCGATCGCCGGAAGGCGAGAGATCGAAGGCGGTCAGGTAGTCCATCGGCGACTGGACCCACGCCTCGCGCATCTGGTCGAAGTCCGAGATGAGACGGATGGGAAGCGGCTCGTCCCTGGCCGCCGCGATGTCGTAGATCCGCAGGTCGGCGCCGAGCTGATAGACGATGCGGCCGTCCGAAAGGCTGGGCGAGGTCACATCCCAACCGAGGTGCGAGGTGAGTTGCTTGAGGTCGTGGCCATCCTCGTCCATCGACCACAGATTGAGGGTGCCGTCGCGATCGGTGACGAAGTAGACCCGACCTTGCCAGGCCATCGGCTCTCGGCTGGTGCCGTCGAAATCGGCGGTCAGTGCGACCGCCTCGGCGTCGCCTTCGCGATACCGCCAGAGATTCTGGGCGGTGCCGCCGCGGTAGCGCTTGGTGTGGCTCCCTTGAAACGCGAAACGGGTGAAAAACAGCGTCTTGCCGTCCGGAGTGAAATCGCCGTCGGCGGCCTGGGCCAGGGGCAGAAGGACGCTCCTGCCCGTCGCCGGATCGAGGCGCAGCAATTGATTGGCGGGCAGTCCCGACCAATGCCGGGTCGAGTAGAGGATCTCGCCGCCGGGAGTCCATCCCACCACCCGGGCGTCGCTCCCTTCGAACGTGCGGCGCACCGGCAGGCCGCCGTCGATCGGCATGGTGTAGACCTCGTTGGGTCCCTCATAGGCCGCGGAAAACGCGATCGTCCTGCCGTCCGGCGAGACGGCGGGATAGGTCTCCTCCGCCGGATGCGTGGTCAGCCGCGTCGCCGTTCCTCCCTGCCGTCCCACACGCCAGAGGTCTCCCTCCGCGGTAAACACGACGGTATCGCCGTGCAGGGCCGGGAACCGGTAATAGCCGAGGGTCTCTTCGGCCCGCAGGGCGCCGGGGAGAAGGAGGAAGAACAGGCCGAGAAGGCGAGGTTTCAAAGTGGGCCTCCTGAGGTCGTGGGGAGGTAAGGCAATCAGTTCTGAGGACTCTCACCCGCGAGCAAGAGAACTCGCTCCCGGATCTCCCCAGACATCCACATTCCAGCCGCGGCGAGCTTTTCGAGATGGGGAACAAGCGAATCGGTCAGCCCCTTGGCTTTGGCTTCGAGCAAGATCCTGAGCGTTCCCCAAACCGTCAGACCCGCTGCCTGCCCGATCCGCCGAGCGAGAGCATCGTCCAGGAGAACGATCCGATCCGGGTTCTCCAGCGCCAGCGCCATAGCAGCAAGCTCGCCGGCTCCCAGATCGAGAGCCAGCCACTCTGAGGGTACGGACTCAGGCTCAACGACCGCAAGCCATTCGAGGTGCTCGGGTTGGGGAACGTCATGACCTCGCCGAGCTCCCTCGCGAAGCTCGTTCACCACAGCCTGGGGAATCCAAATCTCGGAGAACAGGACCTGAACCCATCCCAGAGCTCCGATGCGATGTAGATAGAGTAGAGGAGAGGTATTGCTGACGGCCTTATCCACGACCAGCTTCCAGATCCCGAAGCTCAGCCTCCAGCGGGAAGACCTTGTACCGTCCGAGGCCCAGGAGGAACTCGACCCGGGACATGGCGGCCAGCTCCGCAGCCCGACCGGACGACAGCCGGCCCAACTCAAAGAGCTTGACGGCAGCCAGCATCCGAAGCTCGCGGGCGAAAGAGGCCTCATCCATCTTTTCGGCCAGCAACACCGTTTCCGGAACGTCAATCACGAGTTGTCGACTCGACATGGGCTCCCCTTTCGCCTGGATTGTACCCTGCGGACGGATTTCTCAGACGCCAAGGCTCATGTAAGGTACACCGCATGCGATTCCGATGGAGAAACGTCCTGGCCGCAGCCACCGTCCCGGCCGTCTGCTTCCTCGTCGCCGCGCAGACAAAGGGCCCGGAGACCTACGGTATCTCCGGAGCGAGCTTTCCCGAGCCCGGGGTCCTGGCCGCCGGCCAGCCCACGGGCGAGCAGGTTCAGCTTCTCGCCGAGGACGGTTACAAGACGGTCCTCGACCTGCGGACACCGGCGGAGCCGCGGGGATTCGACGAGGCCGAGGCCGCCCGCGAGAACGGGCTCGCCTATCTCAACGTGCCGGTCAACGCCGCCACCCTCGACCAGGCGACGGTCGACCGTTTTATCGCGGCGATGAAGAAGGCCCAGAGACCGGTCCTCATTCATGGCAGCGGGGACAGTCGCGTCGGCGCCCTCTGGTACGCCTGGCTGGTGCTGGAGAAGAGGAAACCGCCAGCGGAAGCGTTGGGCCAGGCCAAGACGGCCGGTCTGCGCAGCCTGGAGCTGGCGGAAAAGATTCAGCGGCTGGTGGCGGAGCGGCCGTCATCCCGTTGAAGGCCCTTGGGAATCCACGGTGCTATCCTTCCCCCCGGTCTTCAAACACCATGGCCATTCCTTCCGGCCCTTCCAAGCCCGGCCAGGGCGGGTTCACTCTCCTCGAGGCCCTCATCGCGCTCGTTTTGTTGGGCGTGGCGCTGCTGCTGGGCATGGAGCTGGTCCTCCAGAATCCCCTCATGGTGCGCCGGATGGACGACGAGCGGCAGGCATTCCGCGCCATGGAGGCGACCCTCGAGTCGGTGCGCGCCGGCACGACTCCGCTCGTGACCGCCGACCTCGACCGCTACTCCACCGCCGTCGGCAAGCCCGCTCGCAGCGACCTCGAGATCGACATGACGGTCGACCGCACCGACGTTCCCGGTCTCTACCAGGTGACGCTCCGAGCGCGCTACACGGCGGACAAACGGAAGGTCCAGAAAGAGCTTCAGACCATGGTCTGGAGTCCGCCGAAGAGCTGAGATGCGCCCTACGCGAAAAGGTTCGGCGGGTCAGAGCGGGTTCACGCTCATCGAGATCTCGATCGCCCTGCTGCTGTTGATGCTGGGGCTGATGCTCGCGGCGCAGCTCCTCATGGAGACCTCGAAGCTGTTCGCAGAGACCTCCGGCGAGGCGAGCGACACTCCTGTGCCGCTGGTGCTCGCCCGCATCCGCGGCGACGTCCAAGGCTCGGCCGCCGCGGCCCCCGTTCTCCTGATGGACGGCTCGCTCGCCGCGATCACCATGGTCGGGGGACCTGACGGTGAGATCGTTTATGCCAAGCAGGGCACGGACCTCTTCCGCTCGATCGTGCCCGCGACCGGCGAACCACCTGGGCCCCCGGTCCTTCTCTGGCGGGGCGTCACAGCCTGGAGCTGTCAGGTCGTACCCGGCACCAACCTGGTCGATCTGCAGGTGACGTATCGACGCCGGTCGGTTCCCCACACGCCGCTGGCCGTGTTGCCGGCCTACCGCGGTTCCCTGACCGAGGAGCTGACTCAGCGGATGTACCTGCTCCCCCGGGGAGGCGGATTGGGGGACACGTGGTGAGGCGCGGGCGCCGCGGGGAGGCCGGCTTCGGCCTCCTGATGGCGCTGATGGTGCTCTTCCTGGTGTCGATCGCCCTCGCGTTACTCGCCGGGTCCCTCCAACTCCGGATGCGCTTGGTGCGCGAGGACGCGGAGACGGTCATCCTCACCGCCCTGTCCGACGCCGCCGTGGCCGAGGCGGTGGCCAATCTCGCCCAGGACCCGGGCTACGCGGGAGCGCGGGAACACGACTTTGGCCATGGCAAGATCGCGACCCGGATCTCCAGCCCCGCCCCCGGCCTCTTCGACGTCATCGCGACCGCCACCTACGCCGGGCGCACGCGCATCGTCGAAGCCGAAGTTTTTCGGGCGCCGGGAGTCGCCCGGGTCCGCCGCTGGCGGCGTTTGCCGGGGTGAACGGACAGAGCGGCCGGAGCCCGGATCGGCCCCGGCCAGTTCCTGGCTGGCTTTCTAGTGGCGCGAGAACTGAAGCTGGCCGCGGATCTCTCCGCCCGGGAAGAGGTCCGAGTGGACGTTGGCGTAGACCACACCGCCGCGGAGACCCTGAATGATCTCGAACAGCTCGCCGGGAGCGATCCCCTGGGTGTTGCCAGTGACGTCGCTGGCGTGGATGACGCCGCTGATGGTGCCTTCATCGGGGCAGGCCTGAGTGCCGGCGGGGCCGTTGCCGAGGTTCGAGCAGAGGAAGATCATGATGGCGCCGTTGACGGACTTCTGTCCGAAGTGAAGGTGCGATTGGGTGACCTTCCCCTGCAGGTGCGAGAAGCGAAGCTGATAGTTCATCTCGGTGCCCGACGCGTTGATCGTGGCGACGAAGTCACCGCTACCGGGCGTCGACAGCGCAGGCACCTCGTCATAGGACCGCAGGTGGGCTGTCGCGACTCCCTTTACGTTCTGGGCCAGGACCGCCGAGATCGTCAGCAACGACAGCAGGACGAGAAGCATCGGAACTCTACCCTTCTCCATCTTTCACCTCCTGTTTGTTTGAAAGAGCGCTGAAGCAACCAACAAGGAACTTAGTTCCTTTCGGGGGCCGCCAGGTTCAGCTCCGGCCCTTCCGGGTTGAACAAGGTTGGCAAGACTCCTCCTTTGAATCTGTAATGCCAAAACAATGCCAGGAGGAGAGCATCACGGGATGCCTACGCCTCCGGGGGATTTGTGTCAGCGCGCCGGCCTTTGGAACTAAACTATCTTCCCAGCTACCGTTCGAGGAGAGTCGAAGTGCGCAATTTTTTCAAGGATCTCTGGACCACGGTGCGGTCGCTCGCCCGCCAGCCGGAGATGACCGTCGTCGTGGTGCTGACGCTGGCGCTGGGGATCGGGGCCGCGACCGCACTCTTCGCCTATCTCGCGTCCATCCTCTGGCCCACCGTCAACGCGCCTGAGGCGGAGCGCATGGTCTGGCTCTTCACCGGTACGGCCGACCAGACCGACGCCCCGACCTCCTATCCTGAGTATTTCGACATCCTGCGCCAGCAGAAGGCCGTCAAGGACCTCGCAGCTTTTTCCGCGATGGGTACCACCGTGGTCCATGGCGGTACGACCCTCTTCGCCTGGGGGCAACTGGTCAGCGGCAATTATTTCTCTCTGTTCGGCGTCCGGCCTGCCATGGGCCGCCTGCTCCAGGCCAGCGACGACCGGGCAAACGCCGAGCCCGTCGCGGTGGTCAGCCATACATTCTGGAAAGGCGTGCTGGGAGGCGACCCGTCCGTCGTGGGACGGCCGCTGCGGATCAACGGCCGCACCTTGCTCGTGGTCGGCGTCGCTCCCGAGGGGCTCCCGAGCTTCGGCATCTCCGCCGCCATCTTCGTGCCGGTCGTCCATACGGACTGGGTGACCGGCCTGGCGCGGCTGGAGAACCGCAAAAGCCGCTGGCTCAACTTGATGGGCCGCACGGCCCCGGGCCTCAATTTGCAACAGGCCCGAACCGCGCTGGGGATCACCGCCCACGGCCTCGATCAGAGCGCTCCGCTGCCCGACGGCAAGCGCGTCTTCTCGCTTCTGCCGATGAATCGCTACGCCCCGAGCTCGCAGAACGACCGCTATCTCTCGGCGGCCCGCATCCTGATGGCCACGGCGGTGCTCTTCCTCCTCCTGGCCTGCGCCAACGTCACCAACCTCCTGCTGGCGCGGACGACGGCGCGGCGGCGGGAGTGGGGCATTCGAGCCGCGCTCGGCGCCTCCCGCCGGCAACTGATCGCCGGCGCCTTCACCGAGAGCCTGATTCTCTGCCTGGCGTCGGGCGTCGCCGGCCTCGGCATCGCGGTGGCGCTGGCGCGGCGCATCGAGACCTATCTCCAGACCTCGCTCGGCGGGCTCGGGAACCTCTCGGAGGGGACCACCCTGTTGCAACTCGACGCTCGAGCCTTTGGCTTCGCCCTGCTCGTCGCCTGCCTCTGCGGTCTCCTCTGCGGCCTCGCGCCCATGTTTCACGCCCTGCGCGGCGACTTGCTGGGATCGGTGAAGGCCGATTCCGGCGGCACCGCGTCCCAATCGGGCGGGCTCACGTTGCGCCGCCTGCTGGTGGTGATCCAGGTGGGGCTCTCGGCGCTGCTGCTCCTCGGCGGCAGCCTTCTCATTCGCAGCCTGCGCAACGCCCAACACACGGACACCGGATTCGATCCCAAGGGCCTCCTCTACGCCACCATGTACGTACCCCGTAGCGCCGGCGCGGACGGCGTGAGCGCGACGGTGTACCCGCGGATCCAGGAGCTGGCGTCGCGGCTGCCAGGGGTGCGCGGCGCCACCCTCGTCCTGATGCCGCCTCTCGCCGGCTGGTCGCGCGACAGCCGCTTCGCCAGCCACGAGCATCCCGACAAGTGGCAGGAGAGCGCCTTCAACATCGTGGCGCCCGGCTACTTCGACTCGGTGGGCACTCCCATCGTCCTGGGCCGCAAGCTGGATGAACGGGACCGCAAGGACACCTCTCCGGCCGTGGTCGTCAATCAAGCGCTGGCCAAAGCGCTATGGGGAGATGCCGATCCCATCGGCCGCTGGGTCACCAGCGGCGAGCCGCCCCGCACCGGCGAGCTCGGTCCGGATTTTCAGGTGGTGGGCGTGGTCCGGGATGCACGCATGGTGTCGGCCGCGGATCCAGCCAAACCCACGCTGTACTTCGCCTATGACCAGCACAAGCATTCGCGGATGACCTTGGTGGTGCGCTCGTCCGTGCCACCCTCCACCCTGCTGCCGGCGCTGCGGGCGGCGGCCCGCTCAGCCAATCCGGACCTCGCCTTCGTCGACGTGACAACCTCCAATGAGCAGATGCAGCGCAGTCTCGCGCCGCAGCGGATGTACGCCGAGATCGCCGGGCTGCTGGGGCTGCTGGGCCTGGCGGTGGCGGTGGTCGGTCTCTTCGGCCTGCTCAGCTACTCGGTAAGCCTGCGGGTACGGGAGTTCGGCATTCGGATGGCCGTCGGCGCCCATCGCGACGACGTCCTGCGCCTGGTGCTGCTCCAAGGTCTGGGTTTGGTGGCCGCGGGTGTGGCCTTGGGTATGCTCGGCGCACTGGGAATCTCGCGCCTCCTCCAGAGCCTCCTCGTGGGCGTCGACGCCAACGATCCCTTCACTTTTGCGATCGTCTCGTCGATCCTCACCTTCGTGGCGCTCGTGGCCTGCTACCTGCCGGCCCAGCGCGCCTCGCAGCTCGATCCGCTGGCGGCGTTGCGGCAGTCGTAAGACGAAAGGGACAACAGGGACTCAAGGGACTTCAGGGACGAGCAGGACTCTCCACAAGCCCAACGAACGCCTTCGAGGTGGCCGCGCCGGCCACCAGGCCCGCCACCAGGACGAATCCCGCAAGGCCCAGGGGCGACCTCAGGCCGCCGAAGAGGAGATCCGTGGCGAGCGAGGCGACGAGAAGTGCTCCGCCAAGCCCTAGCGCGCTTATAAGGAACCATCTCCATGCCACCGCCCGCCGCGACCGCAGGACGAGCCACTGCGCGGCGCCCAAAGCAGCACCGCTCACTAGTCCGACCACTGTCATGCTCAGAGCGCGAGAGAGGCTGCCCAACGTCGCGACGTGGACCTGCCCGCCGGTGATGGCCCGGCCGGTCTGCTCGACCAGCACGACGCCCAGCGCCAAGCCCAGCCCGAGACCCACGGCGCTGGCCGGAATCCACCAGCGGGCGCTCGCCAGCCGGCGGCGCAGGAGAACCCACTGCGACGTCCCGAAGATCGCTCCCACCATACTGGTGAGGATCGGCGTCACCAGCATCCCCCCCACCACCGCCTGGATTGGAGCGCCGAGCGCCAGGGCAGCGATCAGGCCGATGGCCAGCCCGGCGGCACTCAAGAGCGTCCAGCGAAGCCGGAGCCCGCGATCTTGCTGTTCCAGGGTCGTCGACATCGAGCCCCCTTCTCGAGATCGAGTTGGCTACGAATCGGAATGCGATCGGTTCTGCGGCCGGGCTCCGGATTGGGCAACTTCCCGCTGCGAGCTTCGCCGCGTCCCGAACGCGGCTCCCACCACGCCCGTGAGAATCGGCGTCACGAGGACCAGCCCCACCACCGTCTGAATCGGGGCGCCGAGGGCGATCGCCGCGACCAGGACACACGCCAGCACCGCAACGCCCAACAGCGTCCAGCGACTGCGTAGCGCGTTCTGCTCGGGACTGCCATCGATCTCCATCGGCCACCTCCTATTCCCTTAGACGGACCAGGAGGCGATTTGTTGCAGCTTCTCTCAGCGCTCAACGAAGCTCGCGCAGCTCCTTCTCCGCCAGGGCCAGTCGCTCGGCGGCGCGATCCGCCTTCTCCTGCGCCTTGGCCGCAGCCTGCTCGGCCTTCTCGGCCACCCGCCTTGCCTCGGCTGCTTCGGCTGCGAGTCGCTCGGCCTCTTCGCGCAACGGCTCCGCCTCGGAACGGGCGTGCTCGACTTTCTCCTCGGCGGCGGCAATCCGCCGCCGCTGGAGCTCGGCCTCATTCTCCCGGCGCGCCCGCTCGGCAGCCTCCTGCTTCTCCTCGGCCGTCCGCAGCTCTTTGCGGCTCGCCGTGCCCACCGCCGGCAGCTCGGCAGGCGGCATTCCGGTCAGGACTTCGAAGCCGGGAGGATCGAGGTCATGGTCCAGCCAGCCACGGGAGACTTCTTCGGACGCCGCGGGGCTGAAGGCGATCGCCTGCAGGTTTGCGGCGGTGCGCTCGACGAGGTCGCGGCTCGGCGGGCGCCCGCGCTCGGCGAGGATCTGAGTGGCGTCCCCGCGTAGCTCGTCCACCAGGCCACGGGCGAGCCGGATGGCCTCTCGCGGCGACTCGGCCCCGTGTCCCGACACCGCTTCCCGCGCCCGTTTGCCAGCCGCGATCAGAGCGCTCATCTTCTTCGCCTGCCGCTCGAACAGCACGTTCACGGCCCAGGCGGACGGCGTCGGCTTGGGGAGCGCCTTGACCTCGTCGGCGTCGTCCTTGCGCTTATCCTGGCGCAGGCGGGCCGCCAGCGCATTGCGCACCGCCGTGAATTCCTCGGGAGCAAACTGGTAGAGATCGCGGATCTCGGCGTTGAGCCCGGTCGCCATATCGAAGATCGTACAACGCAGGCCCTCAAAGGCCCCAGAGAGCTACAATCACTTCGGTGAAGTTTCCAGCCTCCTTTCTCCTGCTCCTCCTGGCCATCGCCCCGGGAGCGCGCGCCGCCGATCCGGTCGTCGCCGCGGCCGGGGACATCGCCTGCGACCCTGCAGACACTTTTTTCAACGGCGGCCTGGGAACGGCCACGGCGTGCCGCATGAAGGCCACCTCCGACCTCGCCCTGGCCGGGGGCTACGACGCCGTTCTGCTGCTGGGAGACAATCAATATCTCGACGGCTCGCTCGCCAAGTACCAATCCGTTTTCGCTCCCACCTGGGGGCGTCTCGGCTCCCTCCTGAGGCCGGCACCCGGCAACCACGAGTACGAGACGCCGGGCGCCGCCGGCTACTTCGACTACTTCGGCGCGGCTGCCGGCAAGCGAACGGAAGGGTGGTACAGCTACGAGCTGGGGACCTGGCACGTGGTGGTGCTCAACTCCAACTGCGACGCCATCGGCGGCTGCGGCCAGGGATCGCCCCAGCTCCACTGGTTGGCGGCGGATCTCGCCGCCCATCCCAGGGCCTGCACGCTGGCCTACTGGCACCACCCCCGTTTCTCCTCGGGTCAGCACGGCGACGACGCCACCTATGACGCTTTCTGGCGGACGCTCTATGCCGCCGGCGCGGACCTCGTGTTGGTGGGCCATGACCACGACTACGAGCGCTTCGCGCCCCAGGACCCCGACGGCCGGCCCGATCCGGCGCATGGCATCCGCGAGATCGTGGCGGGGACCGGCGGCCGCGAAGTGCGTCCCTTCGCCACCGTGCGCGCCAACAGCGAGGCGCGCAACGACCAGGACCTCGGGCTGCTGAAGCTGCGCCTCCGCACCGACGGCTACGACTGGCAGTTTCTTGCCGCGCCCGGAGGCACTTTCACGGACGCGGGAAGCGCCGGCTGCCACCATGCTCCGGACGTAGCGGCCCTCTTTCTCGGCCAGGGCCGCTTCCGGGCCGAGGCCACCTGGCGCGACTCGGCCGGCAACACCGGCCCGGGACGACTCGCGGCCCCGGCTGCTGACGGCTCGGGCCTCTTCTGGTTCTTCAGCCCGGACAACTGGGAGCTGCTGGTGAAGGTGATCGACGGTTGCGCCCTGAACAGCCGGTACTGGGTCTTCGCCGCCGGCACCACCGACGTGGAGTACACCTTGACGGTGACCGATACCCTCACGGGCCGCACGGCGCGCTACGAAAACCCGCTGGGCAGAACTTCGCCGGCGGTCACGGACACGGACGCCTTCCCCACCTGTCCGTAGCTGCTGATCAATCCTCTGATCAATTCGGAAGGAATGCGAAGCTCTCGCCAAACCAGATCTGCGCTCTTGATCTCGGCGATCCCCCTGCTGGGTCTTATCGCTTGCTCGCCCGCCAAGCAGCATCTCGCGCCGGTCTTCGATCTCGCGAAGCTTCTTCCCGTCGCCGAAGTGCAGCGGGAGCTCAGCCAGATCGACTTTGGGACGCAGGAGGCGCGGGCTTACCTCAAGAGCGGTTGGTCCTTCAACGAAGGGGGCCGAACTGGGCCCACCTTTGTATGGAGCGAGGGCGAGGTCTCGACCGTCGAGTTCTACCTGGGCGCGCCGCGCGACTTGCGCGCCGAGCTGCGTTGCGCCCCTTTCGAAAGCGGAGACCGCGGTCCCCAAGTCGTGACCGTGGAGCTCAACGGCCACCCGGTAGGGGCTCTGTCTCTGCTTCCTGGCCTGCACGATTACAGCTTGGAGCTGCCCCGCGGAGCCGAGGTGGCCGGGACGAACCGCCTGGCATTCCGTTACCGTTGGGCGGCCCGATCCGGCGGCCGGAATCTCGCCGTGTCCTGGGACCTCCTGACTCTGCGGCCCTCGCGCGCGACCGCCATCGAGCCGCCGGCCGCCGCAAAGGGCGCGATCGTTCTCCCCTTCGGAGCTGAGATGGCGTTCTACCTCGAGGTTCCCTCGGCCGGAGTCCTGGCGCTCGGCGGAATCCAAGCGCAGGAAGGGGCGGGACGGCTCGTAGTTGCCGCGCAGGAAGAAGGCGGGAAGGAGCGGGCCCTGGAGACTCTCAAGCCCG
This sequence comes from Thermoanaerobaculia bacterium, assembly GCA_035472915.1. Classification (GTDB taxonomy): domain Bacteria; phylum Acidobacteriota; class Thermoanaerobaculia; order Multivoradales; family UBA5704; genus DATARR01. The sequence continues at coordinate 16,647 of DATIOS010000355.1, read as the reverse complement.
GCGCGGAGAGCCGGCGGATCGAGCTTCCGGGGCAGGGCCGCCATCTGCTCCGGCTCGTCCTGCGCGCCGTGGCGGAGGCTCCCGCGGCAACCGGCAAGCTGGTCCTGGAACACCCTTTTCTCTGGGCTCAACTCCCCCCGCACAAGGCGCGAGCCACAACCCCGGAGACCAGGATCAAGGATTCCTACCCCAACGTGATCGTCTATCTGGTCGACACCCTGCGTGCCGACCGGGTTGGCGCCTACGGGTCAAATCGCTCCACCTCGCCGCGAATCGACGCCTTCGCCCGGACCGCTACCGTGTTCGACCATGCCGTGGCGCAAGCACCCTGGACCCGGCCTTCCGTGGCCTCGATCCTGACCGGACTGGGTCCCTGGATCCATGGCGTTCAGACCACCGCCGACAGCCTCGCGGAGGCGGCGGTCACGCTGCCGGAGCTGCTGCGCGGCGTCGGCTACCGCACGGCAGCCTTCAGCACCAACGGCAATGTCAGCCCGGCGACCGGATTGGCCCAGGGGTTCGACGATTTCTCCCTCAACACCGAAGAGCCGCAATCCGGCGCGGTGACGCGCCGCGTCCTCGCTTGGCTGGATGCCCACGCCGGGCCAAAACCCTTCTTCCTCTACGTTCATACCGTTGACCCCCACGCTCCCTATGAGCCCTCCCGGGAGGATCGTCTGAGGTTCGCGCCGGGGGTTCGTCCAGAGGCAGGCTCACTCGCCGATCTGAAGCGAGTCTACGCGGCCCGGGGAGCTGAACGGGAAGCCTTCGTTCGCGAGCTCATTCCGCTCTACGACGCCGAGGTCGCTGGCAACGACCGCGGCTTCGGCGCGCTCCTCGACGGCTTGCGGGCCCGCCGGCTCTACGACGGGACACTGCTCGTGTTCGTCGCCGACCATGGCGAAGAGCTCGGCGAGCATGGCGAGCTCGGACACGCCAACGACCTTTACCGGGAGTTGCTGGACATCCCGCTGATCGTCAAGTGGCCCGGCCAGACCCGAGGCGAACGCGTCAGCGAGGTCGCCCAGCACGTCGACCTGCTGCCGACCATCGTGCACGCCGCCGGCCTCACCCCGCCAGCCGGCCTGCCGGGAATCGACCTTCGCGTCCTCACCACCGCGGGACCCGAGCGCGACGAGCTCACAGCGCGCCAGGCCTTCTCCCACCTCCGCTACGAACATCGCAGGGGGATGAGTCTCATCAGCGCCGGCTGGAAGGCCATCCTGCCCGAGAGCCGCGCCTTCGGCTCCGAACCCGAGCTCTTTCGGCTGGGGCCGCACGGCGAAGAGGGACCCAACCGGATCGCCGAGAACCCGGTGCGGGCCGGCTGGCTCCTCGCCCAGATCAAGGCCGAGCTGCTGCGCAGCCGGACGGGGCTGAAGCCGGCGCCCGCCACGCTCGACGACGAGGCTCGCCGGCGCCTCCAGGCGCTCGGCTATCTCTAATCAGGCGTCACCTCAGGTGGGTTAGGATGAGGAGCGCAAAAGGTTGGACGGGTTGGAGTCGCGAGGTCGAGGCCTTGGAGCCTGAGCTCGCCCTTAGGAAGGAGTCATTTCAGATGAGCTTCGAGGTGGTCCTCATTCGCCTTTCCGTGGCCACACTCATCGGCTGTCTCATTGGCTTCAACCGGGAGCTGTACGGCAAGCCCGCCGGCATGCGCACCCACGGTCTCGTCGCCCTGGGCGCCGCCCTCATCACCGTGGCGAGCCTCGATCTCGCCGGCAAGGATTCGGCCGCCGTGCTGCGCACCGTCCAGGGCATCATGGCGGGCATCGGCTTCCTCGGCGCCGGCGTCATCCTGCGCGACGAGTCCAACCACAGCGTCCACGGCCTCACCACTGCCGCCTCGATCTGGGTGGTGGCCGCGCTGGGGATCGCCTGCGGCGCCGGTCAATGGGCGATCTCCATGGTCGCCTTCGCCTTGATCCTGGTCTTGCTGATCCTCGGCGAGAAACTGGAACAGAAGCTGCGCCTGAAGAACTGCCCGCCACCCGAAACTCCGATGCGCCGGAGCCAGGCGCCGTTGGTGTGATGGGATCGAAGGGTCATCCTAGCGCGGCGACGATCTCAGCCAGCGAAGCCGTGGTCGACGATTGGCGGAGGATCGACCTGAGAACCGCCAAGTCGCTGCAGCCGGCAAGCGCCGTTCTCAGATCGTCGGCCACCGCAAAGCCGCGGGCCGTCAGAACCTCGGTGACAGCCTCCCGGAGACCCTGGACTTCTCCTTCGGCGCGAACGTCTTCCAAACTGGCGTAGCCCTCGCGCTGAAGGAGATTGCGAAAGATGACCTGGCGTGCGGTGTCACGGTCGTAGAGGGCCTTCACCGGCACCCGGTTGGCGAGGATTCCAGGCGCCTCGAGCTCTTCACCCGGATTTACGACGCGCATCGGCTGGCCCGGCTGGTACACCTCCACCCGCCGCGGGCCGGTCAGCCGCACGACCCACACAAAGCGGGTACCGGCGGCGAAGAGCTCCTGGATCTTGACCCGCAGATCCGCTTCGTCCTGACCCGTATCGGCGTACTCGACCGCCAACGGAGGCGCTCCCTGAATCCACCCCGGTTGGTCAGGGATCTCGCCCACGGAGAGATCAGGGGCGCGGAGGATTTCCGGGGAGGGGGAAAAACCGGCGTCTACGCCGACGTCCTGGACCGCCGGATCGCTCGCGAGCACGCCGTCTCCCACGCTGGCAGCCTTGGCCCCCCGGCCTCCCGTGGGCAGGCAATGAACAGGGTGGCCGTTGGACAGCTCATACGGGTCGCCGGAACGAATATGCTCGGCGCGAAACGGCCCCTGAAACCTGGTTTGCGAGCTCCTGTTCATCGCGAGAAGCATAGCACCCCAGACTGCCCCTGCGAGCCGCGCCAGCGCTCCGCCGTCCCGTCCTGAGCCTTCCAGGCACCGTATTTAACTGAGGGACTTCCTTAAGACACGCTCATCCCTGGTGAGACCGCCGGATCCCTCCGCTCCAGGTTCCGCGAACGCGTGGATTCCAGGTGCGATCCCGCCCTGGAGTCCACTGATCGAAAGGAGCACACCATGAGAGTAGCGAGTGTCGTTCTGCGTCTGGCCGTCGCGGGGGCCGTCCTCCTCGCGCTGGCCGCCGGCTCGCCAGCCCTGGCGGGCGACAACGTCATCCACAAAGGAGTGGACGTGTGGATGACCGTCGCCGGGTTCGCGCAGACCAGCTTCGAAGCGGAGCCGATCCCGGCGGACTTTTTCTGCCCTGGCTCCAAGCCCTTCACCGGCACCATCGTGTTCAAGGGTGAACCGCTGGCTGCCGAGCCCGCAAACAGCGTGGGAACGATCGATACGGTCGTGCGCCGGCTCGACGATGCCGTCTTCGACGCCAAGGGAGTGGCCTATACCCGCATTCAACTGATGGCGCTCTCTCTGGCGAGCACCCGGCCGCTCGACACCAGCTGCGGCGCCTATGACGTCGCGGTTCGCCTCGACGGCGAGCAGCCCACGACGAACATGCGGATCGTGCGGAAGAATCAGTTCGGCGGCTCCTACGCGGCGCCCCTTGCGCTCAAGGTCAAGCTGGTGTTCACCCCGACTCATGGCGACCTGAGCGCCCGCCGCGAGTTGGCTCACCGCGTCGACCTCGGCCCGGCATCCAACTCGGTCTGGGCCTTCACCTCCAGGCCGCGGTATGAGGGCACGCCCCGCATCGACACCAACGGCGACGGCACCCCGGATACCGCCCTGCCGGTGGCCTCGAACTTCCTCGCCGGCGTCTCTCCGGTCGCCAATGCGTCGGTCATCGTCAATCCTCAGCCAGCGCCACAGCCCATCCCGATCTGCCCCGTCGGGCAGTGCCCCTACCATTCCTGCCACTGCAACCCCGACAAGACGACCTGGGATCCTTACGATCCAGGTTCGGGTTGCGACCCCAAGCATCTCCATTGCCTGTGGGTCTGCGTTCCCTGCGATTCCGGCGGCGTCAGCTAGCCGGCAAGAAAACCGGGGGGCCTTACGGCCCCCCGGTTCCCACTACTACACCTTCGGGCCGGCCAACTCCGGCGTCGTTGCCGCCGGCGGCGTCTCCGACTTCGTCCCAGCTTTGCGGCGCGGCACCTTGCGCAGCTTGACGCCGAACTTCAGCAGCGTCTCACTGGTGAACCCATACTTCGACTGCATGCCGGCAGCCAGGCGAGCGCGCAGCTTGTCCGCCTGGCTGGCCAGTGTCTTCATCCTCTTCGTGTTGTCCTGCGACTGTGAGCGCAACTCGTCCTGACGGCTCTCGAGCACCCTTCCCTCCCCGACCAGCCGCTCGAGCTCAGTTACGTCGTCGGTGAGATGCGGTACCTCCGGAAGGCTCGCCTTCCCGTTGGTAACCATCACCGCATTCCGGCTCATCTTCTCCGCAAACGAGAATCCTTTGGCTGCCATGACTCTTCTCCTTTTCAACGAATGGGTCTATCCGTCAGCGGATATGGGGTGAACGATTCACCCGATCCAACCGCCTCCGGCCCTACCAGCCACTGACAAGACGCAGTATAAGCTGCCACACCTAAGATGTCAATACCAAATCGTCAGATTCAGTGAAATCAGAATTATCGGCGCCTTCAGCGTCTTTTGGCGCCAATTTGGCGCACCAAGTGATCGTGGCTTGAACCCGATCTCCCGCGGTTTGGGGCCGAAATCTCGGTGGACCCAGCCCAAGTCTCCGTGGATCGGGTCCAAATCTGTGTGGACCCAGTCCAAACTTCCATGGATGGGGTGGAAATCTGCGTGGACCCAGCCCAATTTTCCGTGGATGGGGTGGAAATCTCTGTGGACCCAGTCCAAATTTCCGTGGATGGGATGGAAATCTGTGTGGATGGGGTCCAAATTTTGGTGGACCCAGCCCAAATTTTGATGGATGGGATGGAAATCTCCGTGGATCGACTCCAAACGGCGGCCGCCAGGAACCTATCCGCAGCAGCCTGGACCGCTTTGCTAGACTCTGCGGGCTGTCAGAAGGCCGCTGCGGGTCCAAGCCGTCGACGATAGGAAGGGAGAATTCGCCGCATGGAGTTCCAGAGCACCGAGCGCTACTACCTCGACCCCGAGCTGGGAGCCATCGTCAACATGGCCATCGCCATGGAGAAGCCCCTGCTGCTCACCGGCGAGGCCGGCACGGGCAAGACGCAGCTCGCCTTCGAGATCAGCCGCTCGCTCGGTATGGAAATCGAGACGCTGCGCTGCAAGTCCACCATCAAGGGCGAAGAGGCCTGCTACGTCCAGGACACGGTGCTCCGGCTCAACGACGCGCGATTCGGCACCGCGGAGACCGGCCGCGACGTCAACCGCTTCTTCGACTACGTGATCTGGGGACCCATCGGCCGCGCTTTCCGCAGCGAGAAGCGAGTGGTGCTGCTGCTCGACGAGATCGACAAGACGGAATCGGACGTCCAGGACAACCTGCTCGACGTGCTGGAGGACTGCGAGTTCACCATCCGCGAGGTGAATCAGATCATCGGGGCCGCGATCCGGCCGGTGATCATCATCACCTCGAACGCCAAGCGCGAGCTCTCGGACCCCTTCCTGCGGCGCTGCTACTGCCACCACATCGCCTTCCCCAACCCCGAGCAGATGCGGGAGATCGTCAACCTCCACTTCCCGGACCTCGAACGTGGACTGCTGGACTCGGCGCTGGGCATCTTCTACGAGCTCCGGGGCCGGGGTTTCGAGAAACCGCCCGCGACCTCGGAGCTGCTCAACTGGCTCGGCGCCCTCAAGCATGCCCGGGTGACGCCGGACCGCCTCAACGTCCCCTTCGTCGGCACCCTCCTCAAGCGGACGGAGGACATCCTCTCCTACCGCAGCGGGGGGAAACGGCCGCGGGTGAACTGACTTCGAGAGATCGGATCCCGTGTTCCTCGACGACTTTATCCTCCGCCTGCGCGAGTACGGCGTGCCTGTCTCGCTGACCGATGCCATCGACTTCTACAAGGGGATGGAGCGGGGGCTGGCGCCGGACCTCGACTCCCTCTTCCTCTTCGCCCGCCTCGCCTTCGTCAGGCGGGTGGAGCACGTCGACTCCTACGAGCGGGCGTTCGCCTTCCACTTCTATGGCATCGACCTGCCGCGGGTGGCGGCCGGCGACCCGGAGCTGTTCGACACACCGCAGTTCCGGGAGTGGTTGAAGACGGCTATCCGCGCGGGTGAGCTGCCACCGCACGCGCTGTGGACCTTCCCACCGGACGAGCTGATGAAGCGCTTCTGGGAGACGATGCGCAAGCAGGCGGAGGCCCACCACGGCGGCAGCCGCTGGATCGGTACCGGCGGCAACTCGCCCTTCGGCCATTCCGGCAACTCGAGCGGCGGCGTGAAGGTGGATCCCGCCGGCGGCGCAGGCGGCCGGCGATCGGCCCTGAAGGTCATCGGCGAAAGGCGCTACATCGACTACTCGGACGACAACGCCTTGAGCCACGCCAACCTCTCCCAGGCGCTGGCGTCCCTGAAGAGCCTGAAGCCGGCAGGTCCCCGCGACCAGCTCGACCTCGACGCCACCATCTATGAGAGCGCCAAGAACGGCGGTGAGATCGAGCTCATCTTCCGCCGCGACCTGCTGGACCGCATCGAAGTGGTGCTGCTGATCGACAACGGCGGCACCTCGATGCTTCCCCACGTCGCCCTGACCCGGCTCCTCTTCGCCAAGGTGAGGGACCGCTTCAAGCGGCGCGACACCTACTTCTTCCACAACACCATCTACGGCTCGGTCTACAAGGATCCCCAGCGGCGCATTCCATTGCCGCTCGAAAAGCTCCTCCAGCGCTCACCCGAGACGAGGCTGCTGATCCTCGGCGACGCCTCGATGGCCCCCGAAGAGCTTCTCTACCCTGGCGGCGCCATCACCTGGGGAGACGAGGACGCCGAGCCCAGCATCCGCCGCCTCGAGCGCCTCCGCGACCGTTTCCGCCACTCCGTCTGGCTGAATCCCATTCCGAAAGAGAACTGGCCCGAGGCCTACGGGCGGACGACGCTCAAGAGGATCGGTGAGGTCTTCCACATGGAGGACCTCACCCTGGGTGGGATCAAGCGGGCGGTGGAGTGGCTGAACCGGCGGTAGGCGTACTGGGCGAAGAGGACTACGCCGCCTGGGAGTCGCTACCAGGACAGGTGGCGGGAACTCGACCGCACGGGGCAAGCCGGCCCCATGGTGGGAACCGGCTCGAAAAGAACGGGGGAGAGCCGATCGATTCGTACGACTTTAGACGAAAAGTTCCGCTCTGTTAGGGAGGCTCTACTGGCTCTACTGGCACAGTATGAGGGTCGTTGCAGCGGTTCACGCAACACTTTGTCGGCTTGTCATTGAGCTTGACTCCGGCGCATTGAGTGTCTCCGCTCGGGCACGCAGTCGTGGCGACAAGCTGGGTGCACGTGTCATCCCCGCAGCAACTGTACGCTCCGAGGACGACTGCCTTAGAGTCCACGCTCGCCAGCGAGGACCCGATGAATACCACGCTCAAAAGGATCGCGACACCCAGCAGCGGTGTCAGTCTTGTCAAGATACTTCTGGTCGTCTTCATGTCCACCCCTTTCACTGTTTGCGAGCCGTTCGGCTCTCCCCGAACTGGCGGTTCAGTAGAACTTTTCGGTGCTTTGATTTGTGCTAGCAAGGAAAGGTTTTTCTGGCCGCGACTTTCCGCTGAGAAAGTCCTGAAAAACCTGGATCTCTCGCTCACCCATCTGCCCATTGCAAATCAACTCCACGCTGGAGTCCTCACCCAGGATGAAGGTCATCGGCACGCCCACTATGCCCGTCTTGAGGCTGAAGAGAAGAGGGTCCTTCACGGCAAGCAGTCGAAAGGGGAGGCTTCTCGCCTTGAGCTGCTGGACAATCGGCTGGAGGCGCTGCGCTGTGTTGAACGTCATCAGCCAGATCTCCTGCGAATCGCGCAGGCTGAGTCCAGCCAGGAGCTTCTCCCAGCGCGGGAGGTTTGCTTTGCAGAAACCACAGGTGTCGCTCGTGGCTAGGACCAGGGCCTGGAGCGGCTTCCGGTCAGGGCCCCCTGAAGGAGACCACCTTTCCAGCAAGGTCGATTCTGCCAGGATGTCAATTTTGAGACCGGTCACAACCTGAGGGTACTCCCGGGCTCTCAGGAGGCTGGTGGCGTAGCGCTGCAACTCGGCGTTTTGTATGCGGGTGTACCACGAGAAGCCAAGGAGCGCCACCGCCGCCAGGATGACGACCGCATTGAAGATCCGGCCCGAGCTCTTAAACGCCATCACCGCCACCCTCCGAGCCGCCGTGAAGCCATCCCAGAGCTTTGCTACTTCGCGTTGCAACGTCTTGTGTGCGACTATACTAGGTCATAGCAACATGTCAAGCACGGCGGAACCGAGCCGAAGGTGCGGATCGCGCCCAGGGCCGGTGCGTGAGCTTCAGGGCGGCCGCGGGCACAGGGAAAGGCGATCGCCCTCTCGGCGGGCTCCACGCCCCAGGCATCTCCTATCACCCGCCCACCAGGGCTTTTACCCGCGCGGCCAGCACGCCAGGCTCCAGCTCCTCGAGCTCATAGGTGACGTTGGCGATGGGCTTGTTGACCTTCAGGATGCGGCTAAGGTCAATGGGAGTCCCTTCCACTACGACATCGGCCGGAGTGGCATTGATAGTGGCTTCGAGCTCGCGGATCTGGTGCTCGCCGTAGCCCATGGCGGGGAGGATCTTGCGGGCGTTCGGGTACTTCTCGTACGTGGCCTTGATGGTGCCCACGGCGTAGGGGGTGGCGTCGACGATCTCGGTAGCGCCGGCCTGCTTCGCGGCGTACCAGCCGGCGCCATACGTCATGCCGCCATGGGTGAGGGTGGGTCCATCCTCGATCACCAGGGCCCGCTTGCCGCGGATCAGCTCCGGCTGCTCGACGTGGATGGCCGAGCGGCACTGGATCACTCGCGCCTTGGGATTGTGCAGGCGGCAACTCTCAAGGAGCTGCTCGACGTTCTTGGGCTCCGCCGTGTCCACCTTGTTGATGATCAGCAGGTCGGAGATGCGGAAGTTGGTCTCGCCGGGATAGTACTGGGTCTCGTGACCCGGCCGGTGAGGGTCGAGGAGGGTGATGTGAAGGTTGGGCTTGTAGAACGGCGTGTCGTTATTGCCGCCATCCCAGAGGATGACCTCGGCCTCCTGCTCGGCCTGGCGGAGGATCTGCTCGTAATCGACGCCGGCGTAGACGACGAAGCCGTTGTCGATGTGCGGCTCGTACTCCTCCCGCTCTTCGATGGTGGTCTCGTAGCGATCGAGATCCTCATAGGTGGCGAAGCGCTGGGCGGTCTGCTTGACGAGGTTGCCGTAGGGCATGGGGTGGCGAATGGCCACGACCTTCTTGCCGAGATCGCGCAGGATGCGGGAGAGATAGCGCGTGGTCTGCGACTTGCCGACGCCGGTGCGCACGGCGGTGACGGCGATGACGGGCTTCGACGAACGCAGCATGGTGCGGGTCGCCGAGCAGATACCGAAGCTCGCGCCCCAGCCCACCACGGCGCTCCCCTTGTGCATGACGTCGAGGTGGGAGACATCGGAATAGGAGAACCAGACCTCGTCCACGCCGCGCTCGCGAATCAGTGACTCGAGCTCCTCCTCGGCGCGGATGGGAATGCCCGATGGGTAGAGCGCACCGGCAAGCTCGGGCGGGTACGTCCGCCCCTCGATGTCCGGGATTTGCGCGGCGGTAAAGGACACGACCTCGCAGGCTTCGTTGCCACGAAACAGCGTGTTGAAGTTGTGAAAGTCCCGCCCCGCCGCGCCCATGATGACGACCTTCCTCCGAACCATGCGAAAACCTCCAGTCGGTTGAACGGCGGGGCAAGCATACCGCTGGCTACTGATCCGTTCCCATCCCCTCCCGCATGTCGTCCAGTCTCCGCAGCTCGCACGGAATGGAATCGCGCCCACAGGGTACGCGATGGATAAAGGCCCAGCCTGTGCTACGCTTTGGTCGCGGAAACATGTGCCACGGGGAGGAGAACGTCCGTACCATGACTGATGTCGAGCTCAAGGAGCTGGTTGCCAATTTGGCGGTCCGCCAGACGGACTCGGAGCACCGCTTCGAGCGGACGGAGCAGTACTTGGAGCAGGTGGCACGCGATCTCGCCGAGAGTGCCCAGAGTCGCAAGGACCTCGATCGACAGCAACAGGAAACGGCGCGACAGCAACAGGAAACGGCGCGCCAGATCAAGGATCTCGGCCGGCAGACGGACCAGTACCTGGAGCAGGCCGCTCGCGATCTCGCCGAGAGTGCCCAGAACCATAAGGAGCTCGATCGCCGGCAACAGGAGACGGCTCGCCAGATCAAAGAGCTGGGCCAGGAGACGGACCGCCGGATCAAGGAGACGGACCAGCAGATCAAGGAGTTGGGGCGGCAGATCGGTGGACTCGGGGAGAAGTTCGGCGGCTTCACGGAGGGAATGGCCTACCCCTCCCTGAAGAAGATCCTCGAGCAGAAGTTCCAGATGACCACGGTCTCTCCGCGGGTCACTTCGCGCAAGAACGGTCGCACCATGGAGCTGGATGTCCTCGCGTACTCCAACTCTACGGTGAACGAGGTCTATGTAGTCGAGGTGAAGAGTCACCTTCACGAGAGCGGGTTGGACCAAATGCTGCGGATTCTCCGCGAGTTTCACGACTTCTTTCCCGGCCATCAGGGTAAGAAGGTCTATGGCATCCTCGCCGCCGTAGATGCTCCTGACAACCTACGACAGCGCGTCCTCAAGGCGGGTATCTATATGGCAAACGTCCACGCCGATACCTTCCAGCTCCAAGTACCCGACGATTTCCAGCCTCACGCCTACTGATTCACCCCAGCCGCGCCGGGCCTCGGTGACCACGGCGCCAGAGACGCTCTGCTGCTGAAGGTCACCCGACAGGTGTATGCTCCTCCATACATCTCCAGAGTCCTCATTGATCTCCGATGCACCCTCGTCCTGCCTGGAAAGCCCCGAAACGCCATGTTTTCCGGGAGTTTCCCGCTGCGAGCCCGAGCGGGCACCGCGTTTGCCCTGGACCTCCGGCGGAGCCACGCGCCATGACGGCCTGTGCCGGTCGTAGGAGGATTCGCTGTTGAGGACACGTACTGTCCGAGGTCTCTGGAGCCTCGCCCTCTTGCTGCTTGCCACGCTGCCGGCCGCGGCCCAGGAGGAGCCGCCGCCGGAGACGGCCCGCTTCCTGATCGAGTCCGTCACGGTCGAGGGTCCGAAGGAGGCGGCGGCCAACATCGTCAAGGCCGAAACGTTGCTGCGGCCGGGCGAGTCGTATACGGAGACAGAGCTCCGGCTGGCCGTCTACCGCGTGCACCGGCTGCCGTTCGTGCTCGACGCCAGCTTCGCCTTGCGCAAGGGGAGCCGGCGAGGAGCCTACGAGCTGGTGATCTCGGTGCAACCCGCCCACTGGTTCTTCTTCGACCACTGGATTCGCGCCTTCACCTTCGAGCATCCTCTGGATCTGGAGGACGAAACCTTTCGCGGCGACCGCACGAGCGCGTCGATCGGCGGCGTCGTTGGCGCGCGGCTGTTCGTGGGCCGCTCGGGCGAGCTGTTCGGCGCTTTCGATTCCCGCGACGGCCTGCAGCTGGGTTTCACCCAGTACGACCTCTTCCACCGCGGCATTCTGGCGAGCGCCGGCATCTCGCGGGAGCTCTGCTGCGTCACCGAGGTGGTGCCCCTCGCCCTCGATCCGACGTTCTCCTCCTGGACTTTCGACTCCTCGACCAAGCTGTCGCTGGGGATGTCCATCCCCCTGGGCGGCCGGCAATCCTTCCAGGTCTCCCTGAGCGACCGGCGCGGCGAGCCCCTGAGCCACCGCGGCGTGCTCGAGGACACGCCGGACCGCGTCCGCCAGCTCTTCACCGAAGCGGGAGAGCTGGAATACCAGCGGGCCGAGGGGAAGTGGGTGTTCGACACCAGCGACGATCCTTTCCTGCCGACGCGGGGCATCAGCGTCTCGGCCGGAGTTGAGGCCGCCCGCTTCTCCAGCCGGAACCTTCACGAAATCCCCACCGACGGGCCGGGCGAGGTGCAACCTGTCTCCCCGTTCCACTCGGAGCAGGTGGTGGGAGCGGTCTCGGGGATCTGGCACCTCCCCGTCACCGTCCGGCAGACGTTGTCCTTCATGGGCAAGATCTTCGGCGGACCGTCCCGCCTGGACAACCTGCGCCTGCGCAATCGGACCGTGGACCAGACGACGGTCAATTCCTTCGGCGGCTCGGTGGGGATTCAGCACTCGATCAGCCTGCGACGGTCGCGGAGCCGGGACAACTTCGTCGACGTGAGCCTGGAGACGGGCGCCGAGATCGGCGTCGAGAAAACCTCTCCCGACTTCGGACCCAGCCCGCTCAAGCGCTTTTCCGCCCACACCGGGCTCGTCTTCCGCAATTCGTGGGGCCGGGTGCGGGCGACGCTCACCTATCTGGATCTGGGAGAGGTCGTGCCGTGAGGTTGCGCCCCCCGTTGTGGATCTGGTGGGCGCTGTTGCTTCTCGCTCCGGCCGCCCAACTGGAAGCCCTGGTCAAGCCGCCGCCGCCGATCGTCGAGGCGGCGAAGGAGGGGCTGGTGATCAGCCGGCTGCCGCCGATCCTGACCGAGGAGGAGGTCAAGAAACAGCTCGGCACCGGCCTGACCACCAGCTTTCTCTTCGAGGTCAAGACGCAGGGCGATGCCGGCAAGGCCAAGGGCGGCGCCCGCGTGGACGTGCGGTACGAGCTGTGGGAGGAGGTCTACATCGTGACCCGGATCGACGCCTCGGGCCGGGCGATACGGGTGACGCTGCCGTCGTTCGAAAAGCTCGCCGAGTGGTGGCGGGACGTACGCATGGTCGCCCTGCGCCCGCAGGCTGCGGCCAGCGCGCAGAGCATCGAGGTGCACCTTTCCGTCATCCCCTTCTCCCACGCCGAGCAGCTCGACGCACAGCGCTGGTTCTCCCAGGCCCTCTCGGCGGAAAAAACCGGCAGCGCCGGAGCGGTGAACGAGGCGGTCGAGGCTCAGCCCGAGTCCTTCAGCCAGGTCCTCAACCTGCTGATGGCGACGTCGATCGGACGCGCGCCGCTCCTGGAGCTCCATTGGGACGTGGCGCTGACGGCGGACAAAGCGGGGAGGAGACGATGAATCTGCGCTCCGCCGCTGTCACCGTCGGCGGCATGCTGCTCGCCGCGGTCGCCGTGCTCTGGCTGTTCGAGAAACAGATCTCCGGGCCCTGGTTCAGGCTGGGCCTGCATCCGGAGATCACCTCCGCTTTGGAGCACTCGATGGACGATCAGAAGCGGCTGGCGCGCTTCGAGCCGCAGAGCCGGGACGAGTACCGGGCCCGCTTCGAGGCCACCCAGACGCTGCTCAACCACCTGCGCATCCTGGAGCACAACCGCCAGCGGATCACCCGCCGCTGGGAGCTGATCGTCCTTGCCGCGGTGGGCGGCGTGCTGGCCATCGCGGGCGGCGCCCACCTGCTCCGCCAGGGCCGCCAGGACGCCCGCCTGGAGCGGCTGCGGCTGGCCCTGGTGGCCCTCTCGGCAGGCGAGGAAGACCTGCAGATCGAGGACCGTGGGCGCGACACCCTGGGACGGATCGCCGGCATGATCGAGGAGACCTCGCGGGCCATGGCCCGGGACCGCAAACGTCTGGCCTATCTCAAGAACCTTTCCGTCTGGCAGGAGACGGCCCGCCGCCACGCCCACGAGATGCGGACGCCGCTGACCGCCGCCCGGCTGGAGCTCTCGCGCCTCCAGCAGCTTCTGCCCGCCGAGCCGGCAGACCCGACGGGCATTCAGGAGGAGGTGCGGCAGGCGGCGCTGAGCGTCGGCGAGGAGCTGGAGCGGCTGGGCAAGTTCACCCAGCAGTTCACCTCGTTCGCCCGTCTCTCCCTGCCGCGGCCGGCGGTGCACGATCTCGGACCGGTGGTCGAGGAGTTCGTCGCCACCTTCGCCGCCGCCTGGCCCAGCCTGACGCTGCGCTACGAGCCACCGGGGAAGCCCCTGCCCGCGGCGCTCGATCGCGACATGCTGCGCCAGGTGCTGGTGAACCTTTGCGACAACAGCGCCCTCGCCATTCGTTCGACAGGAGAGGCACCGGGCACCGTGACCCTGCGGCCGGGGGAGACGGAGGCGGGAGTCGTCCTCGACGTCTCCGACGATGGCCCAGGAATTCCACCGGACATCCGCTCGCGCGTCTTCGAGCCCTACGTCACCACCCGCCGGGTGGGCGAGGGCATGGGCCTGGGCCTCGCGATCTCCAAGAAAATCCTGCTCGATCACGGCGGCGATCTCGAAGTGCTCGCAAGCTCGCCGGCAGGCACCACTTTCCGGTTAACCCTTCCCAAGAAGCGAGAGGACATGACGGCATGACGCGCCTGGTAATTGTCGAGGACGACGAGAAGATCCGCGGCAGCCTTCTCCTGCAACTCCGCGAAGAGGGTTACGCTCCCCAGGCCCTGTCGTCGGCCGAAGAGGCTCTGGTCCACCTCGGGGACGGCCGTTCCACCCTTCCTCATTTGCTGCTGCTGGACGTGCGGCTGCCCGGGATCAGCGGCGTCGAGCTGGTGCGACGCCTGGCCGCGATCAAGCGCATGCCGCCCACCATCATCATCTCGGGCGAGGCATCGATCAGCGAGACGGTGGAGGCCCTGCGGCTCGGCGTCCACGACTTCATCGAGAAGCCGTTCTCGCGCGAGCGGCTGTTGCAGTCCATCCGAAACGCCTTGGAGCACCAGGCCCTCAAACGGGAGGTGGCCACCCTCAAGGACGACCTGGGAGGGGAGCCGCCCATCCTCGGCAGCTCGCCGGCGGTGGCCGCCCTGCGGCAGCTCATCGCGCGGGCCGCCGCCACCGACGCCCGGGTGCTCATCGTGGGCGAGAGCGGCACGGGCAAGGAGCTGGTGGCGAGCGCGCTGCACCGCGAAAGCTCGCGCGGCCAGCGCCCGTTCATCAAGATCAACTGCGCGGCCATTCCCCACCACCTGGTGGAAGACGAGCTCTTCGGCCACGCCAAGGGAGCGTTCACCGACGCCAAGACGGCGAAAGTCGGCCTCTTCGAGGAGGCGGATGGCGGCACCCTCTTTCTCGACGAGATCGGGGACATGGACCTGACGATGCAATCCCGCCTGCTGCGGGTGTTGGAGGACGGCCGGGTGCGCCGCGTGGGCGAGACCCGCGACCGGCAGGTCGACGTGCGGGTGCTGGCGGCCACGCACCGAAACCTGGCGGAAGAGGTGAAGGCGGGGCGCTTCCGCGACGATCTCTACTTCCGTCTCGCCCACCTGCCGCTGCCGGTGCCATCGCTGCGCGAGCGGCGGGAGGACATCCCGCTCCTCTTCGATCACTTCCTGGAGCACTTCTGCCGCCAGCACCGGGCGCGCCCGCGGCAGACCGAGCCGGAGGTCTACTCCTATCTGGAGCGCTACGCCTGGCCGGGCAACGTTCGCGAGCTGCGCAACCTCTGCGAGCGCCTGGTGGTCTTCGGCGCCGATCCGCTGACTCCCGACCAGCTCCCTTCCTCTTTCTTCGAGCCCAGCCAGAACCCCGGCACCGGCCTGCTCCTCTCCTCGACCAGCCTGCCCATCGTCCCCCTGAGGGATTTCAAGACCCAGTGCGAGCGCGAGTACATCGAAAGCGTCCTCCACCGTACTCGCTGGAACTTCACCGCCGCCGCCCGCCTGCTGGACGTGCAGCGCACCTACCTGCACCAGAAGGTGAAGAGCCTGGGCCTGCGGCGGCCGGGGGCGGTCGAGGAGGGGGAGGAGGAGGGGTGAGGGATTACTTCACCTCCAGCTTTCCATCCGCCCCCAAAGCCGCCGCGTAGCCGCCCCGGGAGAGCCAGGCCTTTGCCGCGGCGTCGCCCTTGAGGTAGGCGTCCCAGAAGGCCGTGGTGCCCTGGAGAATCAAGTCGTGGAAGCGCGGGTCCTTCTCCCCGTTGCTGGCTTTTCGTCTCTGACCGGCGAAGATCATGTGGTCACCGCCCTGGAAAATCACCAGGTACTGTCCGGCAGCTTGGATGTGATCGAAAGGAATGCGGCGCTCCGCGGCCTTGGTGTCGCCGATCGGGCTGTCGTCCAGAGTGCCCGTCATGTGAAGGATGGGAAGCTTGATCTTCGCGTAGGCGCGGTCGAGATCGGCTCCCCGGGGAACGGGAGCGCTCATTTCGATGGCGGCCTTGACGCGCGGATCGGCCAGCGACCTCTGCTGGCGGAATCCCAGCCCTTGACCTGCCACGGCGAGCGTCGTCCAGGCGCCGAAGGAGTGGCCGGCCATACCGATCGAGCGCAGGTCGAGCCGGCCTTTCAGGGGAGTCAGGTCGCGATTCATCGCCGTCACACGGTCGAGCACGAAGCTGACGTCCTTGGGCCGCTCCAGGGCGATGCGGGGGTCGGCGGCCGCGCGCGCCAAGTCCCGCGCCGGCTGCTCGCTCTCCTTCCAGACCGCATCGTCGCTCCCCAGGTGCTGAAGGTGGACCGAAACGTAGCCATGGCTCGCCCAATGATGTCCGAGATATTCGTAGCCATCCCGCGAGCCGCCGAGGCCGTGGGAAAAGACGATGACTGGAAACGGCCCCTGCCCTTTTTCCGGGTAATAGATCTTCACCGGAACTTTGCGGTTGCGGGCGGAGTCCGTCCAATCGTAGGAGACCGTGGCGACCGCGTAAGTGCCCGGACCGCGCTCGTAGGTTTCCTTGGCGG
>DATIOS010000354.1:0-9135 GCA_035472915.1 Thermoanaerobaculia bacterium | reverse complement strand
GGAGTCCTCCTCGGCCGGGCCGGTGCGCAGGCCACCGTCGCCGCAGTCGAGGAAGTCCATGGCCGCCGCGTTCAGCGCCACCGCCGCCGCTTCGGCCTCTTTCCGCCGCTCCTCGGCCGTGCCGCGGGTGCCCCGCTCGCCGCGGGTGAGATGGAGAATGCCCACGGACCGGCCCTCGCTCGCCAGCCGGGCCAGGGTCCCGCCGCAGCCCAGCTCCACGTCGTCCGGATGGGCGCCGATCGCCAGCACGTCGAGCTTCAGAGCTCCGCGGCTTGCCAGGGTCGTCATGACACGATGACCTGCAGGTGCGCGGAGTCGAGCTCCATCTGCTCCCAGAGGCTCTCGGCGAACTGCGGACCATACTTCCCTGGAAAGTGGGCGGTCGAGACCATCCGTTCCTGCGGCTTGCCCAGCGGCAGGCAGGCCTCGCGGAGCTGGTGCGTACGGCGGTCGACCACCTCGTTCTTGCGCGCCGCGGCGGCCGTCGCCTTCTCTTCGAAGACTTCGAGGGAATGGAGGATCTGATCTCGCGTCTTCTCGAACGGCCGTTCGAGATTGGGATCGGCCGCCAAGGCGGCGGTGCGCAGCTCGGTCAGCGCGGCTTCGAGACAGCGCCGCACCGGACCCGCCATGTCGCCGCCGTCGCGCTCCGCCAGCCAGCGATCCACTCCGGCGTGCTCGCCCAGCAGGGTGCCGAGGGGGATGCCCACCTCCGCCAGACGCTCGACCTGCTTGGCCTCGAGGATCAACGTCTGCGGCCGCAACGCCACCCAGGGCGGCGTCACCTCCAGCACGGCATGGGTGGCGGCGGCCTGGGCCATGTAGGAAAGCTCGCCGGGTCCCAGCACCTGGAGGGCGGTGCCGAGCACGGCGTCCTGCACGGCGGGCCGGGCGAGCACGCCGGGGGAGACCACGGCGGGATTCTCGTCGATGATCCCCAGCAGCTCGTCGATCGTTCCGGGACCTTCTTCCCGTCCGCGCAGGGCATAGCCGCCGTCGCGCCATTCGATCCGCCGGCGCTCGCCGTGGCGGAGGAGGAAGAGCGGGCTCGCTCCCCGTTGCGGGCTCACCTGGAGGGAGTAGCCTCGTTCCTTGACCTGGCTGTCGCGCTGAATGAGGGCTTCTTCGAGGATCTGCCGCCGCTCCACCAGCCGCCGCAGCCACGGCCGCTGCGCCGCCTTGAGCTCCGGCAGCATGGAGTCGAGCAACAGGGGACATCGCTGACCCATGACGTTGGCCATCAGGCGGCAAAAGGCCTCGCCGAAGCGGGCGTCCGGCCGGTACCATTGGGCTACCGTGCGCAGCCACTCGGCGTAGCGCTCACCCGGCACCGCCTCGGCGACGCCGCGCAGCACCTCTTCGATACCGGGGCCCAGGGTCCGCATCCCCACCGGCGTCAGCGGCTCGGGATCAGGGCCGAGATTGAAAGCGCGGGCGCCATCCGGAGCGAGCACCACCGCCTGCTCGACCTCGGCCCAGTCGTGGTCCTCGGTCGCCACCCAGAAGACCGCCACCGCCGGCTGACCGGCGGCTTCCAGGGCCGCGGCCCAGCGCGCGGCGGCCAGCGCCTTGGCGAGGCAGTAGAGCGGACCGCCGAGAAGCCCGGGCTGCTGGCCGGCGACCACCACACGCACGGCGGGATCGGCGAGCAGCCGCGACAGGCGGTCGGCGTTCTGGTTGCCGTAGGCGCGGTTGCTGACGGCGAGGGCATCGGCCAGCTCGCGGCGGTCGACGGCCGGCGGCGTGAAGGCCGGCAGCCGGCCCGGAGCGAGAAACTGCAGCGGCGAAAGCAGATCGAGATCGAGGCCGGCCAGCCACGCCGAGGGGAGCGGCGCCAGCAGGCGGGCGGCGGCGAGGTCGACCCGCGGCTCAGGCCGCGGCGGAGCAGAGGAGACGGTAAGGTTGGCTGTCACGCTCGTAGGAATCTCCAGGAAGATGTCGCCGGAATGCTTTGCCGGTAGCCACCGAATCCTATCCCGGCCGGCGCGCCGGTCCACCCTCCGGGGCTATGCTAAAGGAATGCTTCGCGACTGGATCGAGGTCCCGGGCGGCCGCTTCGGAATGGGCGGCGGACCGCGCGACAACGAGAACCCTCGCCACGAGGTCCGAATTTCGCCGTGCCGTCTGGCCCGTGCGCCGGTGACCCGGGAAGACTATCAGTCCTTCCTCGACGCGACCGGCCATCCACCCCCGCCCTTCTGGGACGAGCCGGCATTCGCCCACGCCACAATGCCCGCGGTCGGACCGTCCTGGGACGACGCCATGGTCTATTGCGGCTGGGCCAGCGAGCAGGAGGGATTCGCCGTGCGACTGCCCACGGAGGCGGAGTGGGAGTGCGCCGCGCGGGCCGGCCGGGAAGACTGGGACGTTGAGTACCCCTGGGGAAACGAGCCGCCGGAGAGCCTGCCCGACTATTCGCGCCGCTGGCTCCAGGGTCCCGAGCCGGTGGATGCCTATCCGTCGCTGCATCCTCTCGGCTTCCTGGGGCTGGGGGAGAACGTCCATGAGTGGTGCGCAGACTGGTACGATCCCCGCTATTACGAAGTTTCACCCCTCATCGATCCAGGCGGTCCGGCCGCCGGAGTCAGGCGCTCCTCCCGCGGTGGCGCCTGGCGGCACCAGGTCAAGGGGAGCCGCTGCGCCGCCCGTTCGGCCATCCCGCCGATGATGCGGTACACCGACTATGGCTTCCGGCTGGCTGCCGGCGGAAGGAGATCCTGATGCTGCGCCCTTCGGGCCGCGCCGCTCGCGCCGCCTTCCTGATCGGCTTCCTGATCCACGCCGCCACGGCGCTCACGGCCTGGTGGACCTGGGGCAGCTTCGGCCGCGGTAACGTTCTGGCCTGGATCGATTTTCCGGTATCCCTCGCGTTCCTCCACCTGGACGGCAGGCCGCTCCTCCTCTGGAGCCTTCTCGCCGGCGGCTTGCAATGGGGCGTCATCGCGGCGGTGCTCAGCCTCTTTCTGGGACGGACGGTACGGGGGGACGGAGTGTCGGATTGAAGGAAAAGTCATCGTGCTACGATGACTTTGTGCCCGCGAACAAGCATCCCTGGAACCTGACCGTCCGAAACTTTCTGGCCATGGTCGAGTCTCACTACGGGCTTCGGCGGCAACGGATCCTTATTCAAGGTCCCGCGGGTCAGCCAGTGAGCAGATGGCATCTTGAGAGCACGGACAAGGAGACCATGGTGCTTCTCCCGGGCGGTCTCGACATGGATGAAGAACTGAGCCCGTCTACAACTGCGAGCTTCTGTCGACGACTGGGAATTCCCCCGGAGGATTTCGGACTGGAACTGCAGGAAACCGATGACGAGGAGAAGTCCGACTTGGACATCTATTAGACGGCACGCAACTCAAGAACGGGGCGCCGATCGTCAAGGACTTCGTTCTGACGAACCGGCTCAAGTCTGGCGTTGGCGTTCTTGTACATCTGCCAGAACCGTCGAGGTGCTCGCGATATCTTTGCAAACGGCTCCAAGCCTCCCTTGTCGGCCACCAGAATATGAGCCGCGATGATTTGCTCCACCTCATCGAGCAACGCGGTGACAGACCTTGCCTGGGTCGCGATGTCGTACTCCAGGAACTGAGCGATAAACCACTCCCCTTCCTTGAAGACGACAGCATGTATCGTGTTGGGGATAGACATCAGCAGCCTCCGTTCTGACGGTATACCCTGTCCGAGGTACTGTCAACATATAACTCCGGTACCCAGCACGTCCCTTGACGCCTCCGGTACAATACCGGCCGTATGGTGCAGATCGGCCCTCTCCGCATCGATCCTCCGCTCTGGCTGGCGCCCATGGCCGGCGTGACGGATCGCGACTTCCGCCTCATCGTGCGACGCATCGGCGGCGTGGGAGTGGTCTCCATGGAGTTCATCTCCTCGAAGGCCATCGTGCAGGGGAACAAGCGCACCCGCGAGCTGATGTACTTCAGTGCCGAGGAGAGGCCCCTGGCGATCCAGATCTACGGCTCGGACGTGGCGACCATGCGCGAGGCCGCCCTCGTCGTCGAGGAGCTGGGGGCCGACATCTGCGACATCAATATGGGCTGCCCCGCCAACAAGGTCCTCAAGGGGTGCGCCGGCGCCGCCCTGATGGGCGATCTCAAGCTCGCCGAGAACATCGTCCGGTCGGTGCGCGACGCCATCTCCATTCCCCTGACCGTGAAATTCCGCTTGGGACTGGACGATTGCCGGCGCAACTTTCTCGATCTTGGGCGCCTCTGTGAGGCCAACGGCGTCGCCGCCGTGGCCATGCACGCCCGCACCGCGCGGCAGATGTTCACCGGCGAAGCCGACTGGAGCCACCTCGCTCAACTCAAGGAGGCGCTGTCGATCCCGGTGATCGGCAACGGCGACGTCCGCGAGCCGGAAGATGCCCTGCGCATGCTGGCCGAGACCGGCTGCGACGGCGTCATGGTCGGCCGCGCCGCCACCAAAAACCCCTGGATCTTCCGCCAGACCGCCGCACGCATGTCCGGCAGCCGGATGACCGAGCCTACCCTGGCCGATCGCCGGGACCTGATCCTCGACCACTTCCGCATGGACGCCGACCGGGAGAACTCCCTGTTCGCCCTCCACAAGCTGCGGAAGTTCACCGGCTGGTACACCCACGGCCTCCCCAACGGCCGCAAGCTCCGGCAGGCGATCAACCAGCTCCCCGACGTCCCGACCTTCCTGGCGACCGTCGAGGAGTTCCTCGGCGAGCTGCTCGTCGAAGAAGCGGCGTAAGCCGGCTCTTCAAGCCTTCTTCAAGCCGCAGGCTCGTAGCACATAGCAGGACCGATCCCCTCATGAGAAAAAAGCTTTCGGTCCTTTCAATCGCAGTCGGGGGGGCTCTCTTGCTTTGCTGGGCAATCAGAGTCCATGACACTAACCTGCCTTTCGCGGTGCCAATACCCGGACAACACCTCACAGAAGTGAAGAGGTTTCGGGTCTTCAGCAAGGACCTCTTCAATGTGAAATTCGAGCTGCCTATCGCGCCGCACGCACGCCCGAGGCCTGCTGATCTTCTTGCGTGCGATTTTACCCTCCGCATCCTTACAGATTCAGGTCGAGTCATAGATACTCGCTCGGAAACCTCACTGGATTCCGAACTTTTTCCCTATCCGGAAGACAGCACACATCAGACCTTCTACATTGGCAATCCGATCTTCCTAATTAAGGGTGTATATCGAATAGAGATCGACAATCGCGCCGACACTCCGGCCTTTCGAGTTCGGGGTGCAAAGCTGAGACTCGACCCGCAGCACACAACCGTCGAAAGCGTTGTGTTCACACATTTGTTGCTGCTCGCTGGGGTCGTCCTCGTCGTGCTTGGTCTCTTGATTCTTCTCACTAGGGGCGGGCGGTTGCTCAACCGAAAGCGCGAGGCCGTAAGCGTTCTGCCGCAGAGATAGCGTTGTGCGCTTGCTCATCTTATGGGTCCCGCCAATCGGTATACAACTAATACAACTAATATGCCATACCTAATGTAGGGGGCTGAGCATTTCGCCGCCTTCTCTCTGCCTTGGGAAACGCCCGCGCCCTCGGTGAGCCTTGCGATACTCTCCATAAGCCTCGCCACCAACCCGTGGACGTTCCCGTAGCCTCGGGTGGACAACGGTGAACAACCCAGCAAGGCCGGTTCCTCACCTCTACCTGAAGCTGCCGGAAAACCTTTCCGCCGGCCCAACGGGTCGGGAGATCCCAGCCCAGGGCCGAGGCCGAAGGCCGACGCCCTGGGAAAGTTCAGCCTGATCCGCGGCCTGAAGGACCGCGAGAACTTGCACGCCTAATCCTCTTCGCACTCGCCGGCTGGTACACCCACGGCCTGCCCAACGGCCGCAAGCTCCGGCAGGCGATCAATCAGCGGCGATTCGGGTGAGCGACGGAGCCGCCAGGGACTTGCCGAGTGACGCTTAGCGTCTTGGAAGATCACCGGAACATGGGCGCGAGCCAGGTGTCCGGTGCATCGCGGGTTATGCGCTCTCCTCACTTGCCGTCATCGCTCATCTCTTTGTCAGCGCAAGTCGGTACCGTGTCGTAACCTAGATAGTAGTACGAGTGCCATAGCCTCTTACCACCAGCCCATGCGGTGAGATGGATCCCCTCGGAACTCGTACATTGCCGAAATCTAACTTCAGCTCGATTTGGCCAGAAATATGCGACAGCATCCCCCTTCTCTTCTGTGGGAGAAGCGGATAAACCGACCAGCCCGACTCCGAGTTGAAAACCCGGATCGTGTGCAGGAGATGGAATCAAGGAATAGGAAGCGTATCCAGGAAAGTTGGCCTCGCCTCCGCATTTTTCACTAGCTTTTTCTTGGACCTTTGCCTCGATTGCCCTTTGAGGCTTGTCAAGCGTAACGACGTACAGATCCGTTCCGGGCTGAAGGCCACCGTTTCGAAGCGCCAAACAAAACGAGCTATCACTAATTATTACGCCGCCGATCTCGGGAGTTCTAGGCGGAGTTAAAAACGTAAATGACAAGAAAAACAGAAAAATGAACCCCCACAACAGAACGGCAAAATACGCGATCGCCGCGTAAAACTCAACACTCTCCCTCCTCTTGGTGTTCTTGATTTGTTTTGTGAGGTAGGTCAAGAACAAGCCGAGCGGTTTTCTTAAAAGAAAAGCAACAGCACACATAATACCAAATATGGGAACGGAAATCAGGAAGAATCGGAATAGATTGCTAAAACCCCAAGCATAACGGGATTGAACTGAAAGTACGGCGCCGGGGAAGAAGAAAGACGCCCCTGTGAGTATAGGTAGGCCAAGTTCTTCTCCAGAGATGCCGAGCACATCCTCAAGAAAATCTCCAATGAGTTCCAGAGGATTACTCACGAAGGAATCCCTCGCAAAGGTACATTCCTGCGTGGGACGCGTCTAACGTAGGATTGACCGACAATCCCCTCCACGAAACGACTGTCCTCGCGACACTTCGGCGAATGGCTTGGGCAGCTCTGTATCTCGGTCAGCATGCTTCTAATCCGCTCTGTACTTGACTTAGATGAAGTCTATACCGCTTCGGTACCCGCAGCAACATGCCCCGAAGGGGCTAAGGCATGTAGCCAGGGGCTGGCGCTGTTTGCCAGCCCCTGGTCAACGAACTCAAAAAACACAAGCAGCCCCGAAGGGGCGACGGCAACTTGGTGCTCCGAGGAACTCGCAAATCGCGCGAGGGGTGAACACATAGTGAAATCATCTGCCACCTCGCGCCAAGAAGCTGCCGTCGCCCCTTCGGGGCTTGGAAAATGTGGGGCGTGGGTTTCCAGGGGCTGGCAAACAGCGCCATCCCCTGGCTACATGCCTGAGCCCCTTCGGGGCAAAAAGGCTCCGTGTAGGTCGTCGTCAGCGTTCCGGACCGTGAAGAGTGTGTAATCACGCAGCCTGCTCGAAGAAATCGAGAGCGCGTTCGATGTCGGCGGGATCAAGACCATAGTTGTCGGCTACGTGCTCGATGCTCTCTCCGCTTCAACTCGGTCCGAGCAAGGGCGGCGGCGGCGAGGGCATTCCCCGGCTTGGGTATCAAGAACTTTCTAAGGGGGAGGTCACCCACCTACGCCACAGGCGTCTCGGCCGGCGCTTTTTGCCCGTCCGCCGGTAGCGGTGAGTCTAAAACGGACGGCGGCGGAGCGTCTACCGAGAACGGCGAGCCAATTATCCCGGGCGGCGAATCAATTACCCCGAGCGGCGAGCCGATTATCCTCAGCGGCGGATCAATTTCCCCGAGCGGCGAATCAATTATCCTCAGCGGCGAGGCGATTATCCCGAGCGGCGAGCCGATTTCCCCCAGCGGCGGACCAGTTATCCCGAGCGGCGAGCCCTTCGCCGGCAGCGGCGAATCGATTACCCCGGGCGGCGAGCCAATTATCCCGAGCGGCAGACGGCCTACCGGCAGTGGTGAGACCGCCGCCGCTGCCGGCTGAAGCCCGCGGACCGGCTTCGGCTATGCTTCGGCCCGATGGCGGAACATGCGATCGACCTCGACATGCCACCGGAGCAGGCGCTCTCGGCCCTCCGGCAGACGGCGGAGGACTGGGGCGCCCAGATCCAGGCCGGCGACGGGTCTGTGGAGATGACGGGCAGCCGGCTCCACCTGCCGGTCGTGGCCGGCATTCGCCGCGGGCTCGTCTCCGGTCCCGTGGAGGTGCAACCCGCCGAGGGCGGCGCGCGGGTGGTCTTTCGCCCCGAGCAGTCGGTCTACTACGTTCAGACCGCGGCGGTGATGATCCTCATCCTCTCCGTGGCCGGCGCGGCCCTCACGGTGCTGTGGCCCTTTTACCCCCAGTTGATGGCGGTTGCTCCTTTCGGTGCCATCATCGCCCTGGGGGGCTGGTTCCTGGTGGTGTCCCGGCTGCGGACCAGCGGGCCGGACGAGTTCCTGACGGCGGTCGCCGCGGCGCCGCCGTCCGTGATGGAGGGCGGGGAATCATCCTGACCGTGAAGTGGTTTATACTGCCGACGGTTCTTTGCAAACTTGGGGGTGTACCGGTTTCGACGGGAAACAGAGCGGTTCAGCGGTAGCGTGTCGAGCTTCCACTCGTAACACCGGAAATTATAACTGCGAACGATAACTTCGCCCTCGCGGCCTAAAAAAGGGTCGTGACGTCCCGACGGGAGCCTTGATTCGCGGCGCCCGGCGGGATGACGCTAAAGCGGATCAATGGGTGCGGCGGCCTCGAGTCGCATCCGGATACTTAGAGGCTGGCTTCCGCGCCAGGTTGGCCTTCTTCCAGCGCGCGGCGGCGAGAAACGGATAGAAGGATACGCACGTAGAAGCTTCTGGGTCGCGTTTTTCGGACGTGGGTTCGACTCCCACCACCTCCACCATTTCCTTCCTTCAACTCAAACAATCTACAGATTTTAGCGTTCGAACGCCGCGGCGATGCTCTGCTCGTACGGCGCCCGAAGCACGCCCACCTCGGTGATGATCGCCGTGATCAACTCCGCCGGGGTAACGTCGAAGGCGAAGTTGACGGCCTCCGTCTCGTCAGGGGCGATGCGGGTGCCGAAGACTTCGGTGACTTCCAGCGCCTTGCGCTCCTCAATGGGTATGGCCTTGCCGTTGGGCATCGCGCGATCGATCGTGGAGAGCGGCGCCGCGACGTAGAAGGGCACCTGGTGACGGTGGGCCAGGACGGCCAC
>DATIOS010000353.1:0-1772 GCA_035472915.1 Thermoanaerobaculia bacterium | reverse complement strand
TCCCCTGGCGCTGGGTGGCTTGGTGCTGGCTGATCGCCTCTTCGACCGGCCGTTCACGGCCCGCTCGTGGCTGGCGCTGGCGGCGGTGGGGCTCCTCTTCTATACCGTCCATCTCCAGTTCCTGTTGCTCTTCGCCGGCGCCGTGGGTTGGCTGGCGCTCTGCCGGCGGCCGGGCTGGCGCCAGCTGGCGCTCTGGCTTTCCAGCCTGGTGCCGGGTGTGGCGGCGGCGCTGGCCGCCATGGCCTACGGCGTTCTGCGTTCGCCCGCCGGAGTCATCACCGCCTACGAGCTGCGGATGCGGCAACGGCCCCCCGTGCGCTTGCCGGTCGTGGACAAGCTGCGCCGGGTACCGGAGCTCCTCTTCGGACCCACCGGCAACTGGGTGCCTTGGGTCGCCTTCGGCCTGCTGCTGGCGGTAGCCGTTCTGGCGGTGGTTTGCCGTGAGGAAGGTCCTTGGATCAAGGGATTGAAGGAGGCCCGCTTCGCCACCCTGGCAGGATGGGTCGCTCTGCTCTACCTGGTCCTCCCCGAGTTTCGCGGTGGCTATCTCATCGCCCAGCGGATCGCTCCGTTCGCCGCCATGATCGCGGTGACGGCACTGCCGGTTGTGCGCCCGAACCGGCGGCGCTGGGTGGCTTGGGCGGCGGCCCTGCTGGTGGTTTTTCAGCTCGGCCAGACGCTCGCCGGCTTCCTCCGCTTCCGCAGCGAGAGCGCCGGTTTCGCCGAGTTGCTGGCCGACACCACGCCGGGAGAAAACCTGGCGGGTCTGATCTTCGAGCGCCACTCGGCGAGCTGGCCGTCGATGGCGGTCTACGTCCACTTCCCGGCCTACTATCAGGTGTTCAAGGGCGGCCGGATCCTGTTTTCGTTCGCCGAGCTATTCCAGACCTCGGCGCGTTTCCGCTCCGGCCGCAGCTGGGACGATCTATTGGTGCAGTGGAACGAGTGGAGCCCCGACCTCTTCGACTACGACCGCCATGCCGGACGCTTCCGCTACTTCCTGGTACGCGGCGAGGCTGAGGAGGTGGCCGACGCCTTCGGCGAAGACCCTTCGGAGCGGGGGCTGAGGCTGCGGCAGGCCGGGCAGTGGTGGCTGCTCGAGAAGCTGCCGCCAGGATCTGAGCCCGCAGCACAGTAGACCCCTAGACAAGCCGGCACTCGTCTGGCACAATGCACGTTCTTCTCCTCGGGCGTCCTTCCCGGGACGCCCTCGCCGGGCAACCTGCAAGGCCGTCACCTGCAAGTGAAGCGAGCGAAACAAGGGGCTTTACACGCATTGGGGGAAGATATAGGATCGCGCGGTTTGACCGTCGGGGACGTCCAGGCACCGGCCTCGGGCGAATCCACGGGTGTCTCAAGCCCACGTGGCTCAGGGGTAGAGCACTTCCTTGGTAAGGAAGGGGTCACCGGTTCAAATCCGGTCGTGGGCTCCATGAAACTCCGGCTTTGCCCGGAACTGGTTTGAAACTCGACAACGACAGCAGCTTTTAGGAGGCATCGGACAGCGCCATGGGCAAGGAGAAGTTCAACCGTTCGAAGCCGCACGTCAACATCGGGACGATCGGCCACGTCGACCACGGCAAAACGACGCTGACGGCGGCGATCACCAAGGTTCTGGCCTCGAAGGGGCTGGCGAGCTTCGTGGCCTTCGATCAGATCGACAAGGCGCCGGAAGAGCGCGAGCGCGGCATCACCATCGCCACGGCGCACGTGGAATATTCCAGCGACAAGCGCCACTACGCGCACGTCGACTGCCCGGGCCACGCCGACTA
>DATIOS010000352.1:0-12637 GCA_035472915.1 Thermoanaerobaculia bacterium | reverse complement strand
CCCCAGAGACCGCAGGTGGTGCGCCAGACCGTTGGCCCGCCGGTTCAACTCCCAGTAACTCAGACTCTCCTCGTCCGAGACCACCGCCAGCGCCCCGGGCGTGCGCAAGACCTGCGCCTCCACCAGATCCTGGATCGACATCTCGCCCACCGGCTCCAACGTGTCGTTCCACTCCCGCAACAACTGATGCCGCTCACCGGCCGACAGCAGCACCAGACTCGCCACACTCGTCTCACCTTCCGACACCACCAGCTCCAAGAGACGAACGAAATGACTCACCATCCGCTCGGCTGTCGAGGCATCGAACAGGTCCGAGTCGTACTCGAGATTCACCTTGAGACCCTGCAGCCCATGCCACACCGAAAGCAGGAAGTCGAACCGCGCCGCCTGGCTGCTCGGCTCCAGGAGAGAGACCCTGAGGCCGTGCAGATCCACCGCCGGCTCATGCGCTGAAACGCTCTGCAGAACGAACATGACCTGGAAGAGGGGACCGCGGCTCAAGCTGCGGTCGGGCTGTAAGGCCTGGACCAGCATTTCGAATGGAAGGTGCCGGTGGGCGTAAGCGTCCAAAGCCACTTCGCGGACCCGTGCGAGGTGCTCGCGGAAGGCGCTGCCGCCAGAGACCGGTGCCCGCATCACCAGGGTGTTGACAAAGCAACCGATCAGGTCCTCGGCCTCCAGCGCCGGTCGGTCGAGCACCGGCGATCCGACAGAGAGGTCGTTCTGCCCGGAGTAACGGTGGAGCAGCGCCTGGAATGCGGCCAGCCCCACCATGAACAGGGTGACCGACTCCTGCCTTGCCAGCGCCACGAGCCGGTCAACCAGCGGTCCTGAAACCTGGGCCCGCCGCTGCGATCCGCGAAATCCCTGAACGAGCGGACGCGGACGGTCGGCCGGCAGGTTCACAGTCGCCTGCGCTCCTCGGAGCTGATCTTTCCAGAACGAGAGCAACCGTTCGAGCGTCTCGCCCCGCAACCACTCGCGCTGCCACTGAGCGAAATCCACGTACTGGACCGGAAGCTCGGACAGCGGTGACGGCCGGTCCTGTAGCAGGGCACGATAGATGGCGCCGAGCTCCTTGAGAAAAACCTCGAACGAACCGTCGAAGACGATGTGGTGAACGCTCATCAGGATCACGTGGCACTCGGCGCCCCGACGCAGCAGGGTAAAGCGCAGGAGTGGGCCGCAACCGAGATCAAAAGGCCGGGCCGCCTCGGCTTGGGACAGCCGTTCCTCCTCCTTCGCCGCCGCCATCTCAGGGAGGTTTCCCAAATCGACGACCGGCAGCGCAACCGACACCTCGGGAGAGATGCTCTGTGCCGGGACTCCGCCGGCCACGGTGAACGTCGTGCGCAGAATCTCGTGGCGCCTTGCGATCTCGCGCAACGCTGCCGCCAGGGCCTCCACCCGCAGTGCGCCCTCGATGCGCAGCCCCAGCGGGATGTTGTAGGCGGTGCTCGCCGGAACGAGCTGATGCACGAACCAGAGGCGCTCCTGGGCAAAGGAAAGCGGCAAAAGCTTCTGGCGTGAGATCCGCCGCAGCTCCGGCATCGCCAGGCCGTTGCCGGAGCGCATGGCGCTCTCGACCTCGCGCGAAAGATCTTCTACCGTCGTGGCACGGAACAACGTGCGCACCGGCAGGTCGACTCCCAGCACCTTGTTCAGGCGCGCGGCGACTCGCGTGGCGATCAGCGAGTGGCCGCCGAGAGCAAAGAAGTCGTCGCGGACTCCTACCTGATCCACTCCCAGCACCTCGCTCCACAGGGTGCAGAGGATCTCTTCAATGGGCGTCCGTGGCTGAACATAGACCGAACGGACGGAGGCACCGGCGTCCGCCGGTGGAGGCAACGCTTTGCGATCCACTTTACCGTTCGGTGTCAGAGGCAAAACCGGAAGCACCACCCACGCCGCGGGCACCATGAAGGCGGGGAGGTGAGAGCTGACCAGGTCTCGGCATTCGTCGACGGCGACGTCTCCCGCCGTCGGCACGAGATAGGCGACCAGTCGTTTTTCGCTTCCCGCGTCCTCACGCGCCACGACGACCGCCGCGTGGACGCCGGGATGGGACACGAGAAGCGCTTCGATCTCCCCTGGTTCGATCCGGAAACCGCGGATTTTCACCTGGTGATCCACCCGGCCGAGGAAATCCAGGGTACCGTCCGGTCGCCATCGGGCGAGGTCTCCAGTCCGATAGAGGCGCTCTCCAGCCCGCTCGGAGAGGGAATCTGGACAGAACCGAGCCGCCGTCAAATCCAAATGGCCCAGGTAGCCGCGGGCGAGACCCGCACCTCCGATGTACAGCTCGCCGGGTGTACCGATGGGCACCAACCGCAGGTCCGAGTCGAGCAGATGGATTTGGATACCGGGAATCGGACGCCCGATCGGCACTCTGCCGGCTGCATCCTCCGGCCTCGCGAGATGGACGGTACTCCAGACCGTTGCCTCGGTCGGGCCGTACTCGTTGAACAGCAACGTCTGAGGCAGAGCCTGGAAATGGCGGTCCACGAGATCTGGAAGGCACGACTCCCCGGCGACGATGACAGCGCGGAGCGAGACGAGGCGGGACATCTCCGCCTGGCGCAGCACCTCGGCCCAGAGAGAAGGCAGGCAGAGCAGGTGGGAGGCTTGGCGGCGGGCGAGGAGGTCGATCAGCGCTGCGAGCTCGAGCCGAGAAGGATCGCTCCAGATCAGCAACGAGCCGCCGTCTGCGAGGGTCCAGAAGATTCCTGCAACGGAGCTGTCGAATGCGAAGGAGGACGCCAGCAGGAAGCGGGACACGGGCTCGCGATAATAAATTGACCGCGCTTTGGTCGAGCTTACCAAGTTGCGATGGCTGACCACGACTCCCTTGGGACGCCCGGTCGAGCCTGAGGTGTAAATTACATAGGCAGCGTTATCCGCCGTCGCGGCATCTTTTCTCAAGGCAACGCTTTCCGTTTCGGACTCCGCCGGCAGGTCCAGCACAACGACCAGGGCTCGATGCTCAGGCAGCTTCCCTGCAAGTCGTTCGGTGGTTACCAGCACCGAGGCACCGCAGTCCTCCAAGATGAAGGCCAGACGCTCCATCGGGTAGCCCGGATCGAGCGGAACGTAGGCGCCACCTGCCTCAAGAATGGCGAGAATGGTGACGATCATCTCGGGGGAGGGTTCGCATAGGACTCCCACCCGAACCTCGGCTCCGACCCCGCAGGCGCGCAAGCGCGCGGCCAGTGTCGAAGCCCGCAACATGAGATCCCCGTAGGTCAGCTCGATCTCGCCGCAGATCACGGCCACGTCCCCGGAGGCCCGGCGGCTTCGCTCACCAATCAGGTCCTGGATGCGCTCCTCGCCGCCGGCCGAGGGGCGCGCA
This sequence comes from Thermoanaerobaculia bacterium, assembly GCA_035472915.1. Classification (GTDB taxonomy): domain Bacteria; phylum Acidobacteriota; class Thermoanaerobaculia; order Multivoradales; family UBA5704; genus DATARR01. The sequence continues at coordinate 9,288 of DATIOS010000352.1, read as the reverse complement.
TCCTGGAATTCCACCTGCAAGAGGTTCCGCTCGCGTGGCCCTATCAGCGCAAGGTCCCCGAGGAGCAGCTCTGGGTCCGAGGTTGCGCTCGCCAACATTTGTGCGCACTGGTCCGCCAAGACGTCGGCGGCGGACCGGGTCAGGAGGCTGGCGTCGAAGTCCAGCTCGAAAACGAGCTCATCACCATGCCGGAGGTACCTCAGGTTCACTTTGAAACGATCGATGCAGGCCCGGAGCTGGTCGATAGTAAAGGTGAGGCCGCCCCCCGCATACGACAAGGCATTATCCTCAACCAGCTCGAAGCAGAAGGGCAGATACGGCTCGCTGGCCGCGTTGGCGGCGGATTCGCCGGAAGAATCCCACGAGAAGCTTTCCTGCCACGGCTCGGCGTCGCCCAGCGCCTTCTGCGTACGCACTGCCAACTGGCGCAGGCTCATGCCCTCCGCCGGCCGGGAGGAACAGGGAAGGAAACGCGCAAGCAGCCCGGCCGTCCCTTCCAGCTCGGCAAAACCGCGCCCTTCGAAGAGGATCCCAAGCACCAGGTCCGAACGCTCGGTCAATCGCCACAGGAGCGCCTGCCAGCAGGCGAGGAGAAAAGCCGCGAGCCCAACTCCACAGTGCCGGCCCACAGCCTCGATTGCCGCAACCGACCCCGCCTCGCGGGTCACGGTGAGTGGCGAGAAAGGAGTCTTGGGACGGCTCTCGTACGGCAGCTCGAGGGTCGCGAGCCCCGAGCGGTCGACGGTGCGCCAGAACGCACGGCCCTCTGCCGTATCCTCCGCTTCCAGCAGCTCGTTCTGCCAGACGGAGTAATCGACGTATTGGAGCGGCTCGGGAGTCTTCCCATCGGCGGCGGCCTCGGTCTCTATCCTGGCCCCCGACTCGGATTCATAGGCCGACGCGAGCTCCCGGCAAAGGCCTGCGAGGGTCGCGCGGTCGGCACAGAGAGCCGGCAGTGAAAGAGCCAGCAGATGGCTGGCCGACGATCTTGCGAGCAGCACGGCCTGCAGTAGCGGCCCCTCGGTGAGGTCGATCGGCAGCTTGAGCAGCGCTTCAATGACGCGGCTCAGCCCCTCTTCGCGGTCCGCAGCGAGGCCCATGCCGTCGCGCCGCTCGAGGACAAACCTGGGTTCCTCGCCCACCACCTGAAGCGGCAGAGCCATTCCCGCGATACGGTGGAACGTAGTGCGGAGAACCTCGTACCTGGCCACGATCCCGGCGAGCGCCCTGACGAGCGCCTCGGCGTCGAGCTCGCCCTCGAGGCTCAAGACGCAGGTGGCGCGGTGAGGGCCAACGTCGCCCTTCGCTTGGCGCCAAAGGTGCTTCTGGGCGGGTGAGAGCTGGAAGCCCTCGATCGTCTCTTCTGCCATCACTCGTCTCAGCAGCGTCAGACTGCCTGGCCCGCGGTCACCGGCTCAGTCATGGCAACGATTACCTTGCGCTCGCCCTCGTAGGGCTCGCGCGCATGAGCCATCGTCATGTTGTCGAGCAGCATGACGTCGCCCTCGCACCAGGGGAACATAACCATTTCTTTTTGATAGGCCTCGCGGAGATGGGACACCACGGCAGGGTCGATGGGGCTGCCGTCACCGAAATACGTGTTGTAGGGCAGACCGTCTTCGCCAAAATCGGCCAGTAGGGATCGCTTCACCTCCTCCTCGAGCGATGAGATGTGGAAGAACGCGGCATGGTTGAACCAGACCATCTCACCGGAGACCGGATGGATGCGCACGGCTGGCCGCACCTGGCGGGTACGGAGCCGATCGCCCTCTTTCCACTCGGTTTCGATCTCGTGCTCGTGGCAGTACGTTTCGACCTCGTCCCGGTCATCGGTCTGGAAGGCGTCCTGCCAGGGCAGGCCGAAACCATCGTTGTAGTTACGCTGATACAGGACTCCCTTCTCCTCGAAGCGCTGGCGGATCTCGGGGTCGATCCGTGAAAGCACCTTGCGCACGTCGATGATCGGCGTCTCGCCTCCTCGCTCCGGCGCCTGTAGACAGCAGAAGTAGATCTTCCTCGCCCAAGTGCGCCAGTAGGTCCCCTCGTTGTGGGGTTGAATCCTCTCGCGGGCGGGATAGATGGTCGAGACATAAATCTTTTCACCCACCGCCGGCCGGGGCGTGGAGCGGTCGCGGTACTCGAGCGGGTCACCCGTGGAGCTGGCGGCCACGAAGCGCTGGAACTGCTCCACGGTCCTGACGTGAAAGCCCCGGAATACCAGAGCGCGGTGGCGGATGAGAAGCTCCTCGATCAGCTCCCGGTGACCTTCAGCCCAGGCCGCGAGCTCGACTCCGTCCGCCGTCGGCGAGATCACCTCAGGAACGGCCCACCCGGGATGCAGCGGCTCGATTCTCACCAGGCTCTCATCCGAAATCCGGACGGCGTGCCGGTCGCCGCGCAAGATTCCACCCAACCTCGGTTTGATCGTCGGAGCTTCATTTATCATCGATCGACTCCTTTCAATTTTCGGGCGACCGCCCGCGGCGTCCTAGCTTAAGTTTTGCCTGGAGTACGGACCGTACCTGCTCGCTCGTCGCTTGGCGGGAACGTCGTTCCGCGTCCTCGAAATCCTGCCGCAGCTCCGCAATCCGGACCTCTGGGTCCGCGGCGATCCGGCACAGGATCGCCTCGAAGCGTCCAGCCATGCTCGCGATCGTCGTCGCTGCGAACTGATCGACATTATATTCGAAGCGACCGCGCAGGCCCGCTTCGCTTTCGACCAGATTGAGGGCCAGGTCGAACTTGGTCATTCCGTCCTCGGGCGGGAGCAGCTCGATCGAGAGCCCCGAGGCCGTGAGTAGAGCCGGCGGTGTGTTCTGAAGCACGAACCATACCCGATACAGCGGCGCCCGCCGTGAGTCGCGGTTGAACCCCAGGGCATCCACCAACTTTTCGAAGGGCAGATCGGCATGTGCGTAGGCACCGAGACAGACTTCCCGCACCCGCGCAAGCAGCTCGCGAAAGGTCGGATTGCCCGATAAATCGTTGCGCAGCGCCACGGTGTTGATATAAAGACCGATCGAGCTTTCGAATTCGCGGCGAAGCCTAGTGGCGACCGGTGAGCCGACCACGATGTCCTCTTGCCCCGAGTAAAGGTGCAAGAGCGTGCTGTAGGCCGCCAGAAGGGTCATGAAGAGACTGGCTCCGGCCTGGCGGCCCACGGCCAGGAGACCTTCCGCCAGGGGCCCCGGGAATGACAAGGTGTGATAGGCACCGCGACGGCTCGGCTCCGCGGGGCGTGGATGATCGCCAGGCAGCCGTAGATCCTCGAGCACGCCACCGAGACGCCGCTTCCAGTAGGCAATTTGCCTTTCCAGGCCCTGACGGGTGCCGCGTTCGCGTTCCCACGCGACGAAGTCCGGATACTGCGCCAGAGGCGCGGCAAGCGACGGCGGCCCTCCACTCTCCGCGGCGTCATAGAGAGCGGAAAGCTCGCGGGCCAGCAGGCCCAGCGACCACCCGTCCGCGACGATGTGATGCACCGTGAGACAGAGGACCGCCGCCTCGGCGGCGAGATCCAGAAGGTGCAGGCGCAGCAACGGTCCCGCTTCGAGAGCGAAGGGAACCTGACGTTGAGAACGGGTGAGCCGCCGCGCCTCGGCCTCCCTGGCGGCCGGCGGTACGGCCCGCAAGTCGACCCATGGCAGCTCGATCCAGGCCTCTCGCGCGACCCGCTGCACCGGCTCACCGGCGACGCTGTGGAAGGTCGTGCGGAGAGCGGAGTGGCGGCGCACGACCTCGCTGAGGGCCGAGATGAGGGCGGCGACGTCGAGCCGGCCGGCGAGCCGGAGAGCAACCATGAGGTTATGGACGCCCGTCCCCGGTTCGAGTTGCTCGGCAAACCAGACCCGCTGCTGCGCCGAGGAAAGGGAAAACTCGCCCTCCGCCGGTTGGGGCTCGGGAGCAGTCTCCGACTCCTCTCCACCCCGCTGCCGGGCCGCCTCGATCTCTCGGGCCTGGGCGGCTACAGTCGGGTTCTCGAAGAGGCTGCGCAACTCCAGTCGCACGCCGAAGGTCTCCTGGATGCGGATCATGAGCCGGGTGGCCAGAAGTGAATGCCCACCGAGATCGAAGAAATCGTCGTCGGAGCCGATGGCGCCTCCCGGCAACAATTCGCTCCACAGGCCCGCGACACCGATCTCGATCGCTGTCCGGGGCGCCGCGCGCACGTCGTCCGTCCGCAGGCGGGGAGCGGGCAGAGCGCGGCGGTCCACTTTGCCCGTCGACGAAAGCGGCAGGGATTCGAGGAGCATGAAGGCCGCAGGCACCATGTAATCAGGGAGGGATGACTTGAGGAAGCTGCGCAGGGCCGCGGCATCGAGCCCTTCCACTCCTCCGCCTGCCAATGTCCGCGGCACCACATAGGCGGCGAGCTGGCGGTCCTGCGGCGTGGGTTCGTAGCCGACGACCACTGCATCCAGCACCGCGGGATGACGCTTGACCGCCTCCTCGACCTCGGCCAGCTCGATCCGATGTCCGCGGATCTTGATCTGGAAGTCCGTCCGGCCCAGGAACCCCAGCCTGCCGTCAGCTCCCCAGAAGCTCAGATCGCCGCTGCGATACAGGCGCTCGCCGGCGCCCAGCGGGCTCGGCACGAAGCGCTCCGCGGTGAGATCGGGCCGTCGCAGGTAACCTCGTGCCAGCCCGTCGCCGCCCAGCAACAACTCGCCGGCGACCCCCACCGGAACCGGCTCGAGCTCGCGGTCCAGCACGTAGGCCGTGGAACGAGAGAGCGGCCTGCCGATCGGGAGCGCGCCGGCCTCGGGCACCTCCGTCACCAGCTCCCAGCTAGAGAACGAAGTGTTCTCCGTCGGACCGTACTCATTGATGATCCGCGTCTCAGGCAACAGCCGCACGGCCCGGCGGAAGTGCGGAACCGAGGCGGTCTCTCCGCCGACGATCAGCGTTCTCAGGCCTGTCAGCCCTTCCGCGGCGAAGTCGATGACCTGATTGAAGAGAGCGGTCGTCAGGTAGAGCGCGGTAATTCGTTCCTCGACCATGGTGCGCGCCAAGGCCGGGAAGTCGAGGACTGTTTCGCGCGCGATCATGACCAGGCAGCCGCCGTGGAGCAGCGCGCCCCAGATCTCCCAGGTCGCGGCATCCCAGGCATACGTGGACAGTTGGAGGAACCTCTCGCCCGGCCCGAACTGCATGTAATTGGGGTCGCACACCAGTCGCGTGACGCCGCGGTGAGGGACGATGACTCCTTTGGGCGCACCGGTCGACCCCGAGGTGTAGTTGATGTAGGCGAGCTGCGCGGCATCGCCGGTGAAGTCCGGGTCGTCCTCCCGCTCGTCCTCGAGCGCCTCGGCGTCCAGGCAGAGAACGGGGCCCGAAAAACCGCCGGCCGCCTCGACCTCGAGCAACAGCGCCCCTTGCGTCAGCAGCACCGGCGAGTCGAGGTCGGAGAGGAGGAAACGCAGGCGCTGCGGCGGCGTCTGCGGCTCGAGGGGAGCATAGGCGCCGCCGGCCTTGAGGATTGCCAGGAGGGCGATGATCATCTCGAGCGAACGCTCGACGAGGACTGCCACCAAGACGTCCTGGCGGACCCCGTGCGCCCGCAGCCAATGCGCCAGGCGGTTGGCACGGGCGTTGAGCTCAGCATAGGTGAGAAGGCGCTCCCGGAAGGTCACGGCCACGGCGCCGGGAGAACGCCTCACCTGCGCCTCGAACAGCTCGTGGATCAGGTGCTCCCGCGGATAATCGCGCGCCGAATCGTTCCACTCGCTGAGGACCTCGTGACGCTCGGCGGCCGACAGCAGGGGGAGCCGCGACAAGGGGAGGTCCGGGTCGCTCACTGCTGCGGCCAGCACATTTTCGAAATGCGCGGCCATGCGGCGTATCGACGGACCGTCAAAGAGATCGCGGGAGTACTCCCAAGTGCCGACCAGACCCCTGGCGGTGTCCTCGACGGAGAGAGTCAGGTCGAACTTGGCAGCCACGACCTCGAGAATCAAGGGCTCCAGCTGGAGCGGTGGCACGGCCAACGGACCCGAAGGCACGTTCTGGAGGGCGCACATCACCTGGAACACGGGCGTCCGGCCGAGGTCGCGAGCCGGCTGCAGCTCTTCCACCAGCCGCTCGAAGGGAAGATCCTGAGCGCCGTAAGCTTCGAGCGTGATGCGGCGAACCTGCTGCAGCAGCCGGCGCCAGGTCGGATCTCCCGAGAGGTCGACACGGAGAGCGAGAGTGTTCACAAAGCAGCCAATCAGGCCTTCGGTCTCACGCCGGCTGCGGCCGGCGATCGGCGAGCCGACCACCAGATCCCGCTGGCCGGTATGGCGTCCGAGCAGTACGTCGAACGCGGAGATGAGAACCATGAACAGGGTCGCCCCGGCGTTCCGGCCCATCGCCAGGATGGACCGCGAGAGGGGCTCCGGGAGAGGGATCGGAAACGACGAGCCGCGGTAAGTGGGGACGGACGGCCGCGGCCTGTCGGTCGGCAGCTCGAGCGTCTTCGGAGCGCCGGCGAGCTGCTTTTTCCAGTAATCGATCTGGGCGCGGGGGGCCTCGCTGGCAAGCCACCCGCGCTGCCAACCTGCGAAGTCCGCGTACTGAATCTCCAACTCGGGCAGCGGCGACGGTCCGCCCCTGGACGCGGCGCCGAAGAGCGCGGCGATCTCGCGCAGCAGGATGCCCATCGACCAGGCGTCGGCGACGATATGGTGCAGCGTGACGAGCACCAGCCAGCGTTCGGGGGCGAGAGTCACGACGAGAGCGCGGAGCAGCGGCGCCCGGCTGAGGTCGAAAGGAGACCGCGCCTCTTCGCGGATCAGGCGGTCAGCCTCTGCCCGCGCCAGCAGACCGGGCAGCCCCGCCAGATCCGCATGTGGCAACCCCACCGGCCGCGGCCTCTCGATCAGCTGGACCGGTTCGCCCTGGATCATCGCGAAGCTCGTCCGTAACGCTTCATGGCGACGCATCAGCTCGGTCAGCGCCGCAGCCAGTGCCGGCGAGTCGAAGGGACCGGTGACACGGACGACCAGCGGGATGTTATAGACCGGGCTGCCGGGTTCCATCTGATCGAGGAACCACAAACGAAGCTGGGCCGACGAGAGCGGCAGAGGCCGATCCCGGCCCAGCGGCGGAATGGCGGCATGCCCACGGCGCTCTCCCGTTCCCATCTCCCGCTCGACCTGGGCGGCGAGCGCCTGCACAGTCGGCGCCTGGAACACCGAGCGCACGGGCAGCTCCACGCCGAGGGCTTCGCGGATCCGCGCGACCACTTGCGTGGCGAGCAGGGAATGACCGCCGCGCTCGAAAAAGTCGTCTTCCAGTCCCACCCAATCCTGTTCGAGCACCTCGGCGAAGATGCCCGCAAGCAGCTCCTCGACCGGCGTACGCGGTCTCGCGGCCTCCTCCATCGACGACGGCCCTGCCGGCGCCGGCAGCGCTCGCACGTCGACTTTGCCGTTGGGCGTCAGTGGGATGCCCGCAAGCGCCACGAAGGCTGACGGCACGGCATGCTCGGGCAGGCGCCGGAGCAGGTGGGACCGCAACTCACCGGGTGCCGGCGGGCGAGCCGCCGCCGCGACCACATACGCCACCAGCTCGTCGCCCCGGCTCCCGCCGGCTCTCGCGACCACGACCGCCTCGCGCACGGCCGGATGGCCGCAGAGCGCGGCCTCGATCTCGGCCGGCTCCACCCGGAAGCCTCGCACCTGGCACTGACGGTCCGCCCGGCCGGCGAAGGCGACCTCGCCGTCGGTCCGATACCGGCCCAGGTCGCCGGTGCGGTACAGGCGGTCGTCCTCCCGGCAGGTGAAGGGGCTGACGAGGAAGCGCTGGCCGGTCAGCGCGTCATCATCGAGGTAACCGCGGGTGAGATACGGCGTGCGAACGTGGATCTCGCCAAGCTCTCCAATTCCACAGAGGCTCTCGCTGCCGCGGAGCACGAGAAGCTGTACTCCGTCGATGCCGCGGCCCAGGGGTACGGGTTGCTCGCCGCCGATCTCTCCGGACGCGACGACGTGGACCGACATCGCTTGCGGGGTCTCGGTCGTGCCATAGAAATTGACGCAGGTCACCGCGGGAGCCAGCCTGCGCAGGCGAGCGGTGTCGAGACCGGAGAGCGGCGCGCCGCCGAAGAAGGCATAGCGCAGGGCGGGCAGCGACGCGTCGGGTCCCGCGGCGGCCAGCACCTGGGAGAGCGCCGGGGTGAGATGGACGACGGTGATCGATTGCTGCCGCATCCACGCCGCCAGACGGCTCGGGCTGGCGAGGTCCTCCGGCTCGGGAACACAGAGTGTGGCGCCTACCCAGAGAGGCGTAAAGACGTCCCGCAGCAGGGGATCGTGCGCCAGCCCGGAGAGCATGGCAAAGCGGTCCCAAGGCGTGAACGCGAAGGTCGCGGCATGCCAGTGGAGGAAGTGGGAAAGCGGGCCATGATCGCCGAGAAGCGCTTTGGGCTCTCCCGTCGAGCCCGAGGTGAAGGCCACATAGGCGAGAGCTCCAGGTCCGCACCCGTCTTCCAGTTCTTCCGCCCGCTCCGGCCCTCCCTCCCGGAGGCCGGCTGCCGGTGAGAGATCAAGCTCGATACGGCAGCGCAAATCAACTGTGTCGAGGTAGCGGGCGAGCTCCTCCGATACCGGCGTTCCTGCCACCCGAATCCACGACCGGGGACCTGAAATCCGCAGCCTGTCGATCAGCCGCAGGGCGGGATAGGCCGGATCCAGGATGAGGAAGGCCGCACGGGCCTTGAGCACACCCAAGAGCGCCGCCACCAGAGGCGCGCTACGCAGACCATAGACCGCCACAGCCTCCTCCGGCTGCACGCCGCCCGCTGCCAGGAGCCGGGCCAGGCGGCTGCTCTCTGCATCGAGGTCGCGATAGCTCCAGGTCTCTCCGCCAACCACCACCGCTGGAGCGTCCGGCTGGCGGCGCGCCTGCTCCGCCAAGCGCTCGTGGACCGCTCCCGGCCACGTCGCGGCGAGCTCCAACGTCAAAGAGGGGAGCCGGGCTGCCGCGGCTGCCGTCACCAGCGAGAGCTCGCCCAGCCGGCGGCCGGGAGCCTCCGCCGCCTGGATCAGCACCCCGCGGAGCTGCTCCAGCAAGTCCTCGATCCGCTCGGCGGCGAAGAGGTGAGCGTTGTAGACCAGGTGGAAACCGATCCCCTCCTCCTCCAGCGCGGTCACATAGAACGTCAGATCGAACTTCGAAGGGATCTCCGCCGGTGGCGAGATCTCGATCTCCAGCCCTCCCGCGGAGCTCTCTGACCGAGGCAGGTCGAGCATGTTGAAGAGCACTTGGAACAGCGGCCCTCTGCCTACCTCAGTTCACGATCGACTC
>DATIOS010000351.1:0-5027 GCA_035472915.1 Thermoanaerobaculia bacterium | reverse complement strand
TGCTCGAGACGAGGCCCCAGACCTCGGATGAGGCCCGTGCCGCCGGAGAGGACGACGTTGTTGCGCACCTTCTCCTGGTATTCAGGCTGCACGCGCGACAGCAGGTCGAGCATCGACTCGGAGAGCGACGGCAGGATGCTCTCACACGCTTGCTGCATCTCGCGGGTGATGTCGAGCTGGGTCGGCTTGCCGTTGACCGGTGCGGTGACGACGACGGGTGTCTTCGACGAACCCACGAAGCTCCCCTCCTCTTTCCAGGTGCGGACCATGTGAATGGAGAACCGGGCTTCGGGAAAGCGTTCGCGGGTGAGGCGCATGAGCTGATCGTCGACGAAATCGCCGGCCTGGGTGAGGGTGCGCTGATCGTCTTCGGTGGGCAGGCGGCCGTTCATGACGCAGAAGTCGGTGGTGCCGGCGCCGATGTCGATGATCATCGTGTGCAGCAGGGCTTCGAGGCCATAGGCCACGGCGAATGGCTCGGAGACGATCATCAGGCTGTCGACGGCGTCCTGGAGGGCCTTGCGGACCTGCTGTTTGTTGACCCGCAGCGCCTCGGCGGGAACGCCGACCACGGCGCGCACCTTCATGCCGTTGCGGGACCCGCGATCGGCGCCGACCAGCGATAGCAGGTGTTCCAGCAGCTCGCGCACGGCAGCCTCGTCCTTCTCCGAGCCGTCCTTGATCAGACCCTGCTCCAGCGGCCGGTGGAGATCCAGCATGGAACGGTTGTCGAGGGCTTCGCGGCCGACGAGGACGGGCTTCTTCAGCACCTTGCGGGCCACCATGTCCAGCGGCCAGCCGACATAGCTCTCCACCACGTGGCGCTGGCCGTTGGACGCCGAAATCGAGCTCCGCGACGTGCCCAGGTCGATCCCCACGTGGAGGACTTCTTTCTTTTCACTCATTGGATGGAACTTCCTTTCTCGCCGGCCATCGCCATCTCCGGAGCGCCCTCGACGACTCCCGCGTAAGCGCGGATCCCCTTCGCCAGGGCCTCGGCGATGTACTGCCGGTACAGCGGTTTGGTCAGCAGCCGGGCCTCGTCTTCGTTGGACATGGAGGAGACCTCGGCCAGGATCGCAGGCATTTCAGTGGACAGCAGCACGATGAAAGGGGCCGCCTTGACGCCACGGTCCGCCACCTCGGGGCTAAGCTTTCCAAGCGACTGGAACAGCGCGCCCTGCACCACCTCGGCGAGCTTGCGGGACTTGTCCTGCCGCACGCCGGCGTAGATGCGGTCGAGGAGGTGGCGCATGTCGGCCAACGAGTAGCCCGACTCGAGGTTTTCCGAAGCCGCCAGCCGGGTCAGGTAGGGATCGTCGGTGGGCCCCAGATAGTAGGTCTCCACCCCGCGCGAGCGCCGGTTCTGGATCCAGTTGAGGTGGATGGAGACGAAAATGTCGGCCCCTGCCCGATTCGCCAGGGTCCCCCGCTGCTCCAGGGAGACGTCGTGATCGCTGTCGCGGGTCATCACCACCTGGAGCTGCCTCTCCAGCAGTCGGCGCAGCCGGATGGCGATGTCGAGGGTCAGATCCTTCTCCAGCACTCCCTGCGGCGTGCGGGTGCCGACGCTGGTTCCACCGTGCCCGGCGTCGATGACCACCCGGCGTACGGCGAGGGGAAAGATCGCGGCATCCACGGGCTTGGGCGGCGCCATCCCGGAAAAGGCGGTTTCGCTCGCCGCGACCTTCGCGGTTGAGCTCGCCGGGGCGGCCGGCGAGACCGGACTCTTCGCGAGAGCCGCGACAGCAGCGGCCGGGCGGGGCTCGGCCAGCGTCGAGAGCAACCGCGACGAGCCGAAAAGGGCCACGGAGAGCAGCGCCAGGGCCGCGAAACGCAGGATGAGACGAACGGTATTCCGGCGCCGCCTGGGGCGCGGCCGGCGGCCGGCGATCAGGTCGACGTTCTGCTCCACCAGATCCCGCAGGAGCTGGCGCTTGATGCGGTCCACATTGGCCACGGCGTGCTTCACTTCGTCCCGAAGAATTTCAGGGGCATGAATTGTACTACAGGCGCCGGAAGACGCTACGGCCTCCCTATTGCCTCTTCAGATGGATGCGCAGCCGGTTCTCCCCTTCCTCGACACCGGTGACGGACACTTTCGGTCCGGCGAGATCGAGGACGATGTGCAGCTCGTCGCCGGCGTGGAGGCCGGTGCGCACCTGCAACACCTCCAGCGTTCCCACCGCCAGGCGAGCCGCCGGCGCGGGCCGCTTGATGCCGGAGATGCGAATCAGCTCGCGCGGCGGGTTGCCCTCGATCCGCGAGCGGACGTAGCTGCGGGAGCGGATGGCGCCGTTGCCCCAGAGGATGATGTCGGTGCCGCCGACGGCCTTCTCGAAGGTGATCCTGTCGACACCGGTGGCCGCCGGACCCGTGTCCTCCCGGATGGCGGGCACCGGCGCCGGCTTTTCGAGCTGCGGCTTGGAGCCGGCCCCGGGGCTCGTCTGCGGAGCCGCGGCGACCGCCGCGGCCGGAGCCGGCGTGGGGGCGGGCTTGGCGGGCGTCGTCGCGGGGCGCACGGGGCTCACCTCGGTCACCGGGCCAGCTGAATTCGCCACGGCACCGGGTGGGTGGGACGTCGCCGCAGGCGCCGCCGCCGGAGTTTCCGCAGCTGTCGCGGGTGGAGCCGCGGGGAGAGCTGCCACCCGGTTGCGGTGTGGCCGGGCCTCGGGAGCCGGGATCTGGGTAGCCTCCTCTTCGCTGCCCAAGCCGGCGAAACCGAGCAGCGTGTCGCGAAACAGCCACGTACCTGCCGCCAGCAGGACCAGCACACCCACGAGGACCCACGGTAAGGCGCGGCGGGGGCGGCGCGGGGCCTCGCGTTCCAGGTGGGTACCGAAGAGCAGGCCCGCGGCCGGGTGGCTGGGCCCCGCTTCAGGCTCCGGCGCGCTGGCCGCAAGCTCGGGGAAGGGCTCCTTCGGCAGCGCCTGCCGTGCCTTCATCCAGTCGTCCGGCGGCGCCCGCGGCGGCGCGTAGGGGGACGGATCGAAGCCGCCCGGATCCTCCTCCGGGATCCTTGGCCAAAGCTAGGAGCTCTCGGGCTCCCACCCGCCGGCAGGCGGCGCCAGCGGTGGCGCCAAAGGCGGCGACGGCTTTGGAGGTGCCGCCGGCCCCGGTGCTCCCGTCGCTCCAGGTAAAGGCGGCAGCTCGAGATGCAGCGGCGACAAGCTCGCGGCGGCAGCCGCCGCCGGTGCCGCCGCGGGGAGAGGCGGCGGCGGAATGGGATCCGGGGGCCCCTGGGTCACGTCGAACGGCGTACCCCCCTGCTGAATGTGTTGGTCGACGATGCGGTAGATGAGCTCCTTGCTCCCCTGGCTCAGCTCCAGAAACCGGATGCCCATGCCCCCGGGCCGCGCCGGACCTTCGTCCTGAGCCCGCGTCCAGACCACCTCGCCGCGCCCCCGGATCAGCTCGAAGCCGTCGCCCAGGCGAAACTCGAACTCCAGCACGGTGCCCTGCGGCTGCGGCGTGCGGGTGCGAATGAACATGCCGCCCGGCGAGACGTTGGCCGAGAAGTCGCTGAGGAATCCGCTGAAGCGGTCGAATTTGAACTGGACACGGGTCTCCAGTGGGACGCGGCGCGAATCGCGGGGAATATTGGAATAATCGACCATGGGGGGACCGATCATAGCAGCAACGAAACTCAAGCCGCATATTGCCCGAGATCTTACCCGCGTTTCCTCCGCTCGGCTGGGAGGCAACGCGGGTTTGTGGTAGAAAGGCTGCCAAGGCAACCGGCGGCGCGATCGCCTGTCCAGCCGACCGAAAGCATCCCGCCCCTTGCGTCTCTTCTCGATCGGAGGAATTTCATGAGCACGACCGTGCTTGAAGGCCAGGCCGCCGCGGATCTCATTGCACTCGAAGAGCGCTACGGGGCCCACAACTATCATCCCCTGGACGTCGTGGTGAGCCGCGCGGAAGGCGTCTGGGTGTGGGACGTCGAAGGCAAGAAGTACCTCGATTTTCTCGCCGCCTACTCGGCGGTGAACCAGGGGCACTGCCACCCCGCGATCCTCAAGGCGATGGTGGAGCAGGCGCATCGCGTGACCCTCACCTCGCGAGCCTTCCGCAGCGATCAGCTCGGCCCTTTCTACCGCCAGATCTGTGATCTCTCCGGTTTTCAGCGGTTTCTGCCCATGAACACCGGCGCCGAGGCAGTGGAAACGGCTCTCAAGACGGCTCGCAAGTGGGCCTACAAGGTCAAGGGAGTGCCGGAGGGGAAGGCCGAGATCATCGCCTTCAGCAACAACTTCCACGGCCGCACCATCACCATCGTCAGCTTCTCGACCGAAGCGGACTACCGCGACGGCTTCGGCCCCTTCACTCCCGGCTTCCGCGTCCTCCCCTACGGCGACGCCGATGCCGTGGAGCAGGCGATGCACGAGAACGTCGCCGCGGTCCTCGTCGAGCCGATTCAGGGCGAGGCGGGCATCGTCGTGCCGCCGGCCGGCTACCTCAAGCGGCTGCGGGAAATCACGCAGCGGCACAACGCCCTGCTCATCGCCGACGAGATCCAGTCCGGCCTCGGCCGCACCGGCAAGCTCTTCGCTTACGAGCACGAGGGCATCCGGCCCGACGTCGTGATCGTCGGCAAGGCGCTGTCGGGCGGCTTCTACCCGGTTTCCGGCATCCTTGCCGACGAACCGGTGATGAACGTCTTCAAGCCCGGCGAGCACGGCTCGACCTACGGCGGCAATCCCATGGCCGCGGCGGTGGCCCAGGCCGCTCTCCGCGTGCTGGTGGAAGAGAAGATGGTCGAAAGGTCCGCCGAGCTCGGCCCCTACTTCCTGGAGCGCCTGCGCGAGATCCGCTCGCAACACGTCAAGGAGGTTCGCGGCGTCGGGCTCTGGATCGGCATCGAGCTGCACGCGCAGGCGGGCGGCGCCCGCCGTTTCTGCGAGGCCTTGCAAAAGGAAGGGCTGCTCTGCAAAGAGACCCACGAGCACGTCATCCGCATCGCGCCTCCCCTGGTCATCAAGAAGGAGGAGATCGACTGGGCGGTGGAGCGGGTGGAGAAGGTGCTG
>DATIOS010000350.1:0-2328 GCA_035472915.1 Thermoanaerobaculia bacterium | reverse complement strand
GGCTCCTGATACCAGGCCCAGCGCTTGCCCAGCAGGGGCCGGGCGAGACTGTGGCCGTTGAGTGTGATGACGAAGAGCTTGCCCCCGGGTTTGAGAACCCTGCGGCAACTCTCCAGCGTCGCCTTGTAATCTTTGAGATGCTCGATGACGTCGAGCAGGGTGACGGCGTCGAAATGGCTGTCCGGGAACGGCAACGGCTCCTCGGCTCCCTGCTCGATCACCTGCCCCCGGGTCCGCTGCCTGGCCTGCTCCACGGCGTGGGGAGAGATCTCGATGCCGTGCGCCTCGTAGCCGGCCTTCTCCAACGCCGCCAGGAAGAAGCCGTAGCCCGCGCCAACGTCGAGCACCCGGCCTGTTGGGACGCCGTACCGGCCCAGAAGGCGCACCAGGTAGTCCAGGTAGCGCACCTTGCCCGGGTGGAGCTGAAAGTATTCCCGATCAAAATACTCCTCGGCATGCACGGGCGGGGATGCTAGCACCCGCCCGGCGGCTGTGCTAACAATCCCGCCCATGTTCTGGCTCGATCTGGTGGGCGCCGTGGCGACCCTCGCCACCCTGGGTTTCCTGTTCCTCGGCGGCTATCTCGCCGCGCTTCGGCTGCTGGGGAGCGAAGCCGGCCGCGATCCCCTGACTCTCGCCGTCGCGAGCCTGCTCCTGTCGACGGCCGAAGCCGTGGGGATCGGTCTCCTTCTGGGCAGCCTCGGCGTGTTGCGGTTCGACTTCGCCCTGGCGTTGCAGGCCGCTCTCTCGCTGGTCCTCCTGCTGGGTCTCCGCAGAAGGCCGCCCGTGGGTGGCGTGGACGGACCGGCGCGGGCCATCGCCCGTCGCTCCTGGGAGATCCTGCGCGAGCACCCGGCGCTGTCGATCCTCTCCCTGCACGCCGTGGCGATCGAAGCGCTGAGGGGGCTCATCCGCCCGCCCCTCTCGTGGGACAGCCTGATGTATCACCTGCTGCTGTCCGCGACCTGGCTGCGCGATCGCAACCTTTTCCCGGTCTTCGGCAACATCCCTGTCAACTACTACGGCTACGTCCCTGCCAACGGCTCGATCTGGTTCTGGTGGTGGATGGCGCCGTCGCACAGCGAGCTCTACGTCAACCTCGCGACCCTTCCGCACTGGCTGCTCCTGGGATTGGCCGTGGGGGCCGTCGCCCGCCAACTCGGAGCGCGGCGCCACTGGCCGCTCGCAGGCTTCCTCGTGTTGCTCATGCCGACCGTCATCCGGTTCGTAGCCGCCGAGTACGTGGATATCTTCGTCGGCGCCACTTTCGTGGCGGCGGCCTACTTCGCCCTGCGCTGGCTGCGGGAGCCGGTCTGGAGCTTCGCCGTTTTCATCGGAATGGGGCTCGGCCTGGCGGCCGGCGCCAAGGTGTTGGGTATTCCCTGCGCCCTCGCCCTCGCCGGCCTGGCGGTGCCGCTGGCGCGCGGCGCCTGGGGACGGCGCAGCGTTCAGATCGTCGCCGCCCTCTTGCTGGCGGCTTTGCTCGGCAGCTACTTCTATCTCCGCAACGTGGCGCTGGGAGCGGATCCGCTGGCCATCGCCTGCGAAGAGACGTCGAGCGGTCCGGAGAATGCCAACAAGCCTACGATCCCGCGCAAGAACTCGGTGGTGGATCTCTGGAAGCCCATGATCGAGCAGGGGCAGCTCCTGGATTCGTTCTTGGGCATCACCAAGCCCCAATCGCAGGAGCTGGGGGTGGGGCCGCAGGTCTTCGTGCTGCTGCTGGTGGCGCTGGTCCTCCCGTTCGGCCTTCTCGGCCGGGAACGATGGCGGGAGAGCCTGCTGATCTCCGGGCAGATCTGGGCCCAGCTCGCCTTCTGGCTGATGGTGCCGTTCGCCAAGAGCCACCACGTCTTCGCCAACGTCCGCTACCTCATTCCCGCTCTCGGCCTGGCGTTCGCCGGCGGCGTCGCGGTGGGCGAGAGAAAAGGCGTGCGCGATCGCTGGATGGAGGGGCTCGCCGTCATCTTCCTCGCCCAGGGCCTGCTCCAGCTTCACGCCGAGATGCCGCGCGGCGTGCGGATGGCGCTGGCGTTGGTGGACGTGGCCGCCGTGGCTCTCGCCCTCTCTCCCGGCTTGCGCGCCCTCACGATCCGGAGCCGGCGCGAGCTGGCGGTGGCCGCCCTGGCGCTGGCGATCCTCGAAGCTCCCTTCCTCGCCCGCTTCCGGGTGGAAGACCGCGCCCGGGCTCTGGGCAAGGAGTTCACCGCCCACCAGACCCTGGCGCGTTTCTCCGCCGCCGCCTGGGGCTGGCTCGATCAATATGGCGAGGACGGCAACGTCGCCGCCATCAGCGAGCCCAACAACTACTTCATGTACCCGGCCATG
>DATIOS010000349.1:0-2220 GCA_035472915.1 Thermoanaerobaculia bacterium | reverse complement strand
GGGTCAGGACAGTCCCCACCGCAGCTCCTTTGCGGGGACGGGGTTGCTTTCGACGGCTCGCTTCAGCTCCTCGGGCGAGCAGGTGGCCGTGCCCATCTTCATCACCACCACGCCCCCGGCATAGTTGGCGAGGAGCGCCGCCTCCAGCGGGTCCGCCCCGGCGGCCAGGGCGAGGGCAAAGGTGCCGATCACCGTGTCGCCGGCGCCGGTGACGTCCGCCACCTGGTCCGTTCCCGAGACCGGCATGTGCGCCGAAAGCTCGGGCTTGAAGAGGCTCATCCCCCGGCTTCCCCGGGTAATCAGAAGGAAGCGCGCCTTCAGGCTCTCCCGCAAACGACGGCCGGCCGCCTCCAGGCGATCGGGATCGTCGTTGATCTTCTCGTCCAGGATCGCCTCGGCCTCCTCCTCGTTGGGCGTGGCACCGTCCAGGCCGAGAAACTCCCCCAGCCGGTAGCGGCTGTCGGCAAGGACGATTGCCCGCTCGCCGAGAGCGGCGCGCACCTGTGAGAGCATGGCCGGCTCCACGGCGCCGTAGCCGTAATCCGACAGGATGGCGACTTTGGCCTCGCCTGCCCAGCGGCCGAGACACTCCGCGAACCGCCTGCGCTCCTCGGCGTTCAGCGTCAGCGACTCCTCGATGTCGTAGCGCACGATCTGCTGCTTGATGGAATGTTTGCCGCCGCCCAGAATGCGCACCTTGGTGGGAGTCCGGTAGCCGGAGCGGACGGCGATTCCCTCCGTAGGAACCCCGCGGAGCTGAAGATCGTCCAGCAGGCGCTGGCCGTGGGAGTCGTCGCCCACCACGCCCAGCGGCAAGGGCCGGCCGCCGAGAGCCGCCACGTTGGCCACCGCGTTTGCGCCGCCGCCGGGAGTGAGGCGCTCGTCCTGATACGACAGGATGAGGACGGGCGCCTCCCGGCTGATCCGCTTGGGGACGCCGGTGATGAACACGTCCGCCACGAGGTCCGCCAGCACGACGACCGGCTGCCCGGCCATGGCGTCCACCAGGCGCAGGAGACGGTCGGTGGTGGGGAAAACCTGGACGTGCATGAGGCCGGATGGTCCTTGAAACGGGCGTCAGCGGATGACCCGAATATCGATACCCAAGTCGAGCTTGCCCCAGTTCCGATCGGTTGTAAGGACTGAGGCTGCGAGCTGTTGGCCCAAGGCGAGACAGGCACGGTCACCCAGAGATAGGCCGAGGCTCCGAGTCGGCTGGCGTAAGGCACCTGTCTGATAAGCAGCCTCGACATCGAAGGTGTGGACCTCAAGACCGAGATCATCGAGCGCCGGTCGGATGGACTCCCACGGAGCACCTTGCTCTGCGAGCTTCGCTGCCACCTCAGAGAGATTGACGGCGCTGATACCCACTCCAGGGATGAGCTTGGCTACGGCTTCGCCGCCTGGCTCCTGATTGAGGAGAGCGAGGAGCGCCGAAGCGTCCAGGATGACGCTACTCACGTTGCGCTTCCCGGCGTCGATCTGCGATCAGCTCGTCTGACAGCCGCCGTCCTTCCGGCACATACTTCCGAACCAGGGCTTGGGCGCGGCGAATCGCCTCGCGAGGAGTTGAGACGCGAATCGACTTGTCTTCAAGAACAAGAACCAGCTCATCGCCGGTTTCGACTCCAAGCTCTCTTCGGTATTCCACCGGAATCACGAGCCTGCCACCTTCTCCCAGTTTTGTCATAACTCTGCCCATATGTCACCTCGGGCCTATCTTACCACTTCCCTCTGCTTAATTTCCCCTACGCTTTCGCCAATGCCGCCTTTCAATCCCGGGAGGCCTGACCCAGAAACCAGCGGCAGCCATTTGTCAGCGGACAGGCTTCGCACATCGGCGAGTTGCGCCGGCAGATTTCCTGACCGTGCCGCCGCAGGAGCTGGTGGGCGGCGATCAGCCAGGGGAAGTCTTCGGGAAGTTGTTCGGCCACGGCCTGGGCGGCCGAGCGGTACATCCGGGTGTAGTGCTGTTCGTCCCCTTCGCCGAAGCCGAGCCGGATCAGGACGCGCAGCACGTTCGAGTCCGCGCCCAGCGTCCGCTTTGCCTGGGAGAAAAGGAGGATCTTGTCCGCTCCTGGCTCGCCGATGCCGGGGAACTTCTGGAGAAGCTTTCCCGCCTTCGCCGGATCGGTTCGGATCAGGTCTCGAAGGCGGTCGAGGCCGATCTCCAGGGCCGTGTTCGCCGCCTTCGCGAGCTTCTCGGCCCGCTGCTCGGGC
>DATIOS010000348.1:0-14265 GCA_035472915.1 Thermoanaerobaculia bacterium | reverse complement strand
AACCCGCTCCTCCTCGCGGCCGTCTACTAGTTCGCGTTCGGCCGTTGTCCGATTGATCGTCAAGGCCGCGGCAAATAGGTTCCAAAATGAAAAGGACGAGGCAACCCTGGGCACTCTCGGCTTTCTCCTCACCGGGTACCTGCTCGGAGTCGAGAAGGAGTGCTACGAGGCCTCGAGGTTCATTTTCGAGGCCACCTCCGGGCTCAGCCGCAGGACGGGAATCGAGCCGATGGAGGATGATCCTGAGCTCCGATCGAAACGCGCCAGGGAAACCGCCGCGATCTTCGCCTGCATGATCTTGTTCAATGAGCTGGAAAACGAGGAGATGAACGAGATGCTTTCCTTGCTGGGTAGTTGGGAAGGGGCCGAATCGGCCGACGAGCTCTGCGCCGCAGTGACTCCATTCGTAGTGAATGCCGCAAGAGAGCCAAGCGCCTGGCAGTACCTGGAAAGAGAGCTGCCTGAATCGTGCCGCTTGATCGAGCTCTACGAGCTAGGCGACCATGACGATGCAGAATCTTGATGTTTCTTTTGTGCAAATGGTGACCGGCCGGTTCGTGCCGATCGTGGAGGCCATGACCCAATTGATGGAGGACATGAGCAAGCTACTCCCTGTCAGCCCGCAGGAAGACTTCGAGCTGGAGGGGTTGCAGCCATATCGCTTGGTGACGGACGTCCGCGGCTCCCTGGAGTGCGCCGTCAATGACTGCCTGAAGCCGGCCATTCGAATCATGACGGAGGTGAGAGATCAAACGGAAGAAGGCGCGGCTCGGGGGTGGCGAAAACCTGATAAAACTTGAGCACGAGCTTGTGATGATGCGATGGATGACGATCGCGGTAAAACGTTTCGGTCGTTCACCCAGCAAGGACCTGGAGGCTCGCACAAGTCGAATCCTCTTCTGGTACCTCTACCACGACAAGGAGCAAATTCTGGCGTGGTTCCGGCCAAGCGCCCACTGACGCGCCTCGTCAAACATTCATCTCCTCGGCAGGGAAGACGATCACGGCGCGGGTGCCGCCGTCTTCACGCTCATCCAGGCGGATGCGCCCCCGGTGCAGGACCACGATGCGCTGGGCAAGGGCGAGACCGAGCCCCGTCGACTTCGCCAGTGCCAAGATCGACGTGGCGAGCAGGGCCGGACCGACGAAGCCTCGCCTTATGCTAAACTGCTGTCGTCCGTGAGCTGGGGTCTCAGGACGAGAAACCCGGTGCCACGATACAGGGCTTCGCGAAGGGCGCCCGTACGAAAGGAGCTTCATGAAAATCATTGCCTGGCCTGTCGTTTTCTCTGTAACAGCACTGCTTTTGGGAAGTACTCTGGAGGCTCAGGCACCCTCCGTCCTGGAACCCAAAGTCGAGCGCCTTCAAGGCCCACCTCTCTGGAACTCGGCCGATTCGGTCGCGGATAGGGACACGATCATCAAGCTCGATCTCATTAGCAGCGACGCCCTGCGAAAAAGAGTTGAAAAACAACGTCGGGATCTCGGAGACAGTTTTCCCGCCGAGAAGGTACACCCAGGCGAAAAGCCTGAAGTCGCCAAAATCCCACAATCCGAATGCAAATCAGAGTCGTATCTGGAGGATTACCGAGTCGGTGACCCCAGTACTTCGCTTCGGGATCTGTCTTCCCACTCGAAATCCATTATTCGAGGGAAGATTCGCTCAGTAGAGTTCGGCTTTGGATTCGGTACTCCAACCTCCCTGCTCGGAGTAGAGGTTTCACAGGTGATCAAGGGACGCGCTCCGAAATCGCCTCTCTACGTCGACTACCCAGTCGCCCGCTTCAGGATCGGCCCACTCTATTTCTGCAACGCGACCAAGGGCTTCGAGCCCAGTCCGGGAGACGAGATTCTCTTGTTCGACGTTGCGGGCCCTATCGACCGACTTGACCTGCTTTACGCGCCTCGGATGGATCAGATATTTTTCCAGGACCAAGGCGGTAAGCTTTTCGTTCCACCAAGCCTCAAAAACACCGAGGATCTGAAGACTTCCGCCAGTCTCGCCGATGTCATCGGTCGACTCCGCATTTCGGGAATGCTGAATCCTCTGGGAGGTGCCCGATGACATCGCACCACTGTCATCGGATGCCTGTTTTCTTGACGATGATCCTGGCCATAGCTTTCTCCGCTCAAAGAATGTTCGCGACGGATTGCTCGGTACCCATTAACTCGTTCGGCATTTCGTTGGTCAATGCCTTCGACATTACCGCCTCCGGCTTTACCAGTTCCGACATCCAAGCCGCGGCAAGCTATTGGGCCTGCCCAGGTCGCACTGGCTTTATACCTACCTTTCAGGTGGGTGGCTCGGGCAACATTCCAGTGTCGGTTGTGAGGATTGTCGGCAGATCGACAGCGCCTAGGGGAGGATGCGGCCTCTTCGATCCTACTGTAGTAAATGGTCAACTTCAGAGCGCAAGCATCACAGTATGGACCCAGCAGGCCAACGGGGCTTCTTGCAGTCCTCTCACGGATTCAATCGCGCACGAGTTTGGTCATCTCCTGGGCCTGGATGACGCTCCGGATCCGCTGGGTCAATGCCTTGACCATATCATGGGAGGCAGAGCCGAAGGTTTTACCCGTACTGTTCAGGACGATGATTGCGCAGTGGCCGACGACAAATGGGAAACTACAAATGAGTCCGGAACACCTCCGGACCCGTTCTGCGATGCCTACTGCGATGACTACTGCGTCAACAATGTCTGTCAGAATCACCCATCTCCCATCCTCTTGGATATGGAAAACGATGGCGTCCACTTGACGGGCCTCGATGACCCTGTATGGTTTGACATTAACGCCGACGGCAGACAGGATCTCATTTCATGGACGGACCGGAGTGAAGGGTTTCTGGCGTTGGACCGTAACGGGAACGGCAAGATCGATGATGGCAGTGAGCTCTTTGGCAACGCCACCCGGCTCTCTGATGGTACCCGCGCACCTAACGGCTATGTGGCCTTGGCCGAGCTCGACTCCCCGGTTTTCGGCGGCAATGGCGATGGCCACATCGATTCCGCCGACGCAGTTTATAGCTCCCTGCGATTGTGGATCGATCGGAATCACGATGGAATCTCTCAATCGGACGAGCTGGTGACGCTTACGGAAGCGAGCATTGAGCGCATTGGACTAGGGTACAGGCAGAGCCCTCGCAGGGACCGCTACGGAAATCAGTTCAGATTCGTCGGCCGGGCTTGGAAGATGGGCCACAACGGCGTTTTGCACCCTATCTTGACCTGGGACGTCTTTTTTCTGCTCGCTCATTGACCTGGTAGTTCTCACAGCTCCCGCGGAAAGCACGGGTAACCGTAGCAATCCAGGCGAATCGTCTTCTGGTACCTCAAACATTCATCTCCTCGGCAGGGAAGACGATCACGGCGCGGGTGCCGCCGTCCTCACGCTCATCCAGGCGGATGCGCCCCCGATGGAGGACCACGATGCGCTGGGCAAGGGCGAGACCGAGACCCACACCGCCGGCACGGCCGGTGACGAAGGGGTGGAACAGCCGTTCGCGAATCTCGGGATTGACGCCGAGTCCCCGGTCTTCCACGGCGATCTCCAAACCTTCCGGTCCTTCCTGAACCTTCACCACCACCGGTCCGTCGCAGCCGGCCTCTCGCTCGGCCTGCACGGCATTGTGCAGCAGGTTGCGAAGGGCTCGCTCGAGGAGCTGCGCGTCGCCCCTCATTCGCAGGGCCGCTTCCGCGCCCTGGACCTGCACCGGAAAACCGTTTAGAGCGGGATCGGCCGCGGCCCGCAGCAGGAGCGGCAAAAGCGAGATCTCTTGGATGCGGGCCGAGCCTGGCCGCGCGAAGGAAAGGAAATCCTCGAGCACTCGCTGCAAGTGATCGGCCTCGCCACGGATCTCGCCGAGATAATCGGCGATCGAACCTTCCGAGGGGCGCCGGTCGATGAGCGTCAGATAGCCCCGCAGCGTCGCCAAGCTGTTGCGCAGCTCGTGGGCGACGCCCCCCGCGAGCTCGCCCAACCAGGCCAGGCTCTCCGACAGGCGGCTCTCCTCGGCGCGCTGCCGGGCTTCCGTCAAGTCGGCGAAAAGGGCAAGGTAACCTCGCGTTTCACCATCGTCCCGCCGTAGCGGATGGAGGGTCAGGCCGAGGATCCGTGCGACGTCGCCGACTCGGATTGCGCACTCCTGCCGCTGCAGGCCGCCGCCCCGGAGAACCGCGGCAGAGAGAAGATCGCTCATCTCCGGCTGATCGCGCAGCAGCTCGGAGACCGGAGTGCCCGGCGCGAAGGCACCGATTCCCAGGAGCTCGGTGCCCACGGCGTTGGCGGCCAGCACACAACCTTCGCGGTCCAGGAGCAGGAGACCGCTTTGCAGGCTCGCCACCAGGGTCCGTTCGATGGCGGCGAAATCCTCCTCCTCCCGCCGTTCGGTCGCCGCGATCCCGGCGAGCGCCCGCTCGAAAGTGGCGAGGAGGAACTCGATTTCGCCTTCGCCGGCCGTGGGCCGGCTCACCTCCTTCGCGCGTTCGAGGAGACGTTCGAAGGGCGCCATCAAGTGGCGGATGAAAAGAACGACCAGCACCACGAGGGCGCCGTTGATGGTCAGCACCACGGCTGAAAGGATGCGGAGCCCCCGGAGCTGCCGGGCGAGACCTCCCGCCGCCAGGTCCACGCGCACGAATCTCTTTCCCTCCCGTGCAGCCAGGGGAGCAAATCCGCTGACCGCGTCCGAATCCTCTTGCGGGCCCACTCCCACAGCCTGGACGAGCTCCAGGCGTTCTACGGGCGTCAGCAGGGCGGACAAAGGGAGCTCGCCGTTGGCGGCGAGCAGGCGTCCCGCGGCGTCGAGCAGCGCCACGCCGCGGGCGTTGGGAGCGAGCAGCCCCAGCTCCGCGCCGCTCGGCACGGGCTCCGTGGCCAGGCGCTCGGCCACGGCCCGGGCCAACCTGGCCGCTTCCTCCTGACGCTCCACGGCGAGCTGAGCGATGGCGTTGCGGTAGGAGAGCAGGGTGAAGGTCGAGAGGACGACGAGCAGCAGCAGGGCGACCGGCAGCAGGATCAGGACCTCGCGGCGCAGGCCCAATCGCCACCGGCCAGCCTCCGCTCCCGCCGTCATAGCAACCGGACGTAGGCCGCCACGATCCGCTCGCCGGCGAACAGGGCGACCAGGCCGCCGAGCGCGAGAAAAGTTCCGAAGGGGAGCTTCGACTTGAGGTCGCCGCCGCGCCAGGCCATCACGCCGAGGCCCACGATGGCCCCCGAAAGGGCGCCGAAGAAGAGCGACACGAGCACTCCCTGCCAGCCCAGGAAGGCGCCGATGGCGGCGAGCATCTTGACGTCGCCGAGCCCCATGCCCTCTTCGTGGCGCAGCAGGTACCAACCTCCCCAGACGGCGAGCAGGATGCCGGCGCCGACCGCCGCTCCCAGGACGCCGCCGGCCATCGCCCGCCAAAGATCGGCCCCTGGCCGTGCCCAGGTGACGAGCGGTTGTAGCAGGATGCCGGCGGCGATCCCCGGCCAGGTCAGGACGTCGGGCAGGATCATGTGGTCGAGGTCGATCAGCGCCAGGGCCACCATCAAGGAGCAGAAGAGCGCGCCGGCCACCGCCGCCCAGGAAATGCCGAAACGCAGGAAGGAGCCCAGAAAGAGCAGCCCCGTCGCAGCCTCGATCAGCGGGTAGCGAGGAGAGATGCGGGCGCCGCAGGCGCGGCACCGGCCGCGCAGCAGCAGGAAGGAGATCACCGGCACGTTGTCCCGCGCCCGGATGGCCTCCCCGCAGGCCGGGCATCGCGACCGCGGCAGCACGGTGGAGATCCCCAACGGCAGGCGGTAGATCACGACGTTGAGATAGCTGCCGACGATCAGGCCGAGGAGCGCTGCATAGCAGCCGAAGAGGAGTTGGAGGGACACGGCGGTCGGGATTCTACGTCATGGCCGCCGGAGCCACCGGTCGTTTCGTCCGCCAGAGCAAGACCAATGTCCCCAGGACCAGGGCGGCCAGGCTGATGGCGGCGCCGGCAGGCAACCAGGAATCGCGATATTGGAGGTCGAGACGGTGCTCGCCCGGCGGCAGCTCGACGCCGAGTTGGCAGGCCGCCGTGGGACGGACCGCGACCCGCGAGCCATCCACCCGGGCGCTCCAACCGGAATCGAAGGTTGTGGCCGAGACCAGGAACGCCCGCTGCGCGGCGCGGTAGTGGAGACGCATCCGTCCGCCCTGATCCTCCACCTCCAACACCGCCGCCGGAGCGTACACGACGGTCCGTTCCGGCCCCGGCCCCACGCACTGCTCGTTGCGGGCGACGTTCCAGCCGCCGCCCCGGGCGGCAGCGAGGGCCGCGGCGTGGGTGGAATGGAAGGTCACCCGCGGTACGAAGCGAAAACGCGGGAGCACGTTCGAGTTGGCCTCCTTGCGCAGCACCGCGGCGAAGCCGGAGGCAGCCGGCGGCTGGTCCACGGCGGTCCGGCGCAGCAGCAGAGTCCCCACGTTCCAGACGCCGAGATAGCGGTAGGCAGCCTGCGGCTGCGCCTGCTCCTCCTTGAGGATTGCCGCCGCCTTCCGGGCCCAGCCGGTGAGCGCCAGCTCGTAGTCCGTATTGAACGCGTAGGGAATCTGCCAGAGCAGACCCGAGTAGGGCTCCAGCCGCGAGAGATAAATGCGGGTGAAGGCCGTCCGGGCTTCCCCGAGGGACAGCCGCTCCAGGGCCGGCGATGGCGGCTCATAGACGCGGTTCCTCGCCGGCAACAACGATGCCGCGAGGGGCGGCGGAACGCGGTAGGTCGCGGCCGGCACGGTCCGCAGCAGGCCGTGATCGTAGTGCCAGAGGTCCGCGGCCAGCAGGGCGACGGCCAGCAGCGACAGCAGCCGGGAGGAGGGCCGCGGCCAGCGGCACAGGGCGAGCAGGGCAGCCACCGCCGCCGCGGTCGCCACCGCCGCCCAGCCCTCGGCCTGCAGATACGCCAAGGCGGCCCGGCGGTGTTCCGGATCGAGGTCGGGGGCGCCGTGACCCGCCACGAACGCGGCCACCACCCGGGGCTCGAGGCGCAGCAGGAGCGCCAGGGCAAGAGCGGTGGCCAGCACCACCAGGGCAACGGCCAGGGGGAAGTCCGCGGCCTCGGGGCGGCCGGCCTTGCGTTCGTCGAGAAGCCGTTGCCAACCCAGAATCCCCGCCACCACCAGGGCGAGAACGGCAAAGATGGCGAAACGCTCGGGGAAACGGAGCAGTCCCAGGAGGGGAACGGTCCGGCGGAGCGCCTCATAGGCCGGGTTGTGGCGGCCGAGAGCGAGGAGGAGGCCGGCGGCGAAAGCAGCGGCCCAGGCCGCCCGGCGCGGGATGCCACGCCGCAGCAGGGCCGCCGCCCCCAGCACCGCCAGCAACAGCCCGGGGTAGAGCGATTCGAGGTAGGGATAGTCGAGATCGTCGATCCCCCAGCCGAAGAACAGGCCTTCGGAGCTGCGCGCCGGATCGCCGAAGAAACGGGGGAAGGCCAACTCGACCAGGCGCGGCGGCGGCAGCGACCAGACCGTTGCGTAGCCTGCCGTGAAGCCCTGCCGCGGCGAGTCGGCGAGCCGCGCGATCGTCGGCACCAGTTGTACGGCGGCGAGCGCCAGGGCCATCGCGAACGGCAGCAGCACGCGCGCCGCGGCCACAGGCCGCCGGAATCCCGCCGAGGCCGCCAGCGCCAGCAGGCCGAAGCCGCACATCATCGCCGTCGACGGCTCGCCGTTGAGCAGCGCGAGCCCAAGGGCGGCTCCCGCCAGCAGCGCCGGCCGCCACCACGGCGTGCCGGGGGCCGCCCGCACCGCCTCGTCGCCCCAGACCAGAACCCAGGGGAGCCACGAGATCCCCCAGTACAGATTGAAGGCGCTGAGCAGGGAGAGATAGACACCGCAGCCGGCGAAACCCACTCCGGCGAGCGCCGCGGCGCCGCGGCCGCCACCGAAATGCCGCGCCAGCCGCCAAGCGCCCGCGAAAGCCACGGCAGCGTGCAGCACCGCCATCAGCGTCAGCGCATAGTAGGGCGCCACCGTGAACACCAGCCAGCTCGGCGGGTAGAAGGCGCCATAGCTGGGGTTCGAAAGGATGGGCTGACCGCCGTGCAGCCAGGGGTTCCAGACCGGCAGGCCGAAGGCGGCGAGCTCGCGGAAGGAGGTGCGTAAAGGGAGGTGGAAAAGGGCGATGTCGCGGTTCGCCAGCGCCCGCGACGGCGACAGGACCGGCGCGAAGAGGCCGCCAAGCCAGGCCGCGCCGAGCAGGATCGGCGCCAGCGCCACGAAGGCCCGGCGAGCCGCGGTCACTCCGCCGCCCGGGGCCGCCTGTACACCAACACGCCCAGCAGCAAGGCAAAAAGGCTGACCGCCGCGCCGACAGGGACGAAGGGATCCCGGTACTCGAGGGTCAGCCGGTGCTCGCCTGGCGGCAGCTCGACCCCGATCTGGCAGGCCGCCGTGGGATAGACCGCGATCGGCGCGCCGTCGAGCCGGCCGCTCCAGCCCTCGTCGAAGGTGGTGGCGGCAACGAAGAAGGCTCCCCCCTCTGCCCGGTAGTGAATACGGACTCGCTTGCCCTCGTCCGCTGAGCCTAGAAGGCGTGGCCGCTGGGTGTAGACGAGAGACCGCGAAGGTAGGCCCGTCTGGACGCAGTGCTCTTCCCGGCCGAGGGCCCAGTTCGTCGCTCGGGCGGCGGCGATCGCCGCAGTCAGGCTGGGATAAAAAGTCACCCGAGGCACGAAGCGGTACCGTGCGAGCACGTGGGAGTTCTGCAGCCGGCTCAGTCCAAGGAGCACGGGGTCGGTTCCCGCCGGCGGCTGGCTCGCGATCCTTCTCGCCATCAGTACCGTGCGTACGTTCCACACCCCGAGGTACCGGAAGCTCCGCGCCGGCTCCGGCCATTCGCGTTCCAGGATCTTGTCCGACGCCTGAGCCCAGTTGGTGAGCATGAGGTCGAAGTCAACGTCGAAAGCGTAGGGGATGCGCCAGAGAAGGCCGCCATAGGGTGAAAGCCTGGCGATATAGAGGCTCGCCCGGTCCGCCTGGTTCGCCACTTTGGCCGGCGACAGGTCGGGTCCGGCCTGAGGTGGTGCGAAGATGCGGTCCCGGGCTGGGAGGAGAGAAGCGGCCAGGGGCGGGGGGACCAGATAGACGGCGGCCGGCACCGTTCTCGCCAACCGGTGGCTGTAGTGCCAGAGATCAACGGTGATCAGAAGCATCGCCAGCAACGAGAGCCACCGTCGCTGCGGCCGGTGCCAGCGGCAGAGGCCGAGAAGTGCGGCGACAGCCGCGGCGGTGGCCACCGCGGCCCACCCCTCGCCGCGCAGGTAGGGAAGGGCCGCGGCGCGCTGATCCGGGAAAGGCGCACCGCTGGCGTTGAGGAGCGGCTTGGCCAGGTCCGGTGCCCAGAGGAGGAGCGCCGTCAACGTAGCGGCAGCGGCCAGGACGATCAGCGAGAGAACCAGGGGAAGGGTCGCGGCCTTGTACCGGCCGGCTTGGCGCTCGTCGAGCAGGCGCTGCCAGCCGAGGACTCCAGCCAGCACCAGCGCCAGGGTCGCGAGGATCGCGAACTTCTCCGGATAGCGCAGAACCGCCAGCACCGGCACCACCCGGCGCAGCCCAGCGTAGAGCGGATTGTGGCGGCCCAGGGCGAGAAAGATTCCAGCGCCAAAGGCGAGACTCCAAGCTGCTCGCCTCGGAATGCGGCTTCGAACCAGGGCCGCCACTCCCAGGACAAGCAGCAGCAAACCCGGATAGAGCGACTCGACGTACGGGTACTGGCCATCGCTGATCTCGCCGCCGAAGAACAGCCCCTCCGAGACGCGGGCCGCGTCGCCGTAGAAGCGCGGCAAAACGATCTCGACCAGCCGCTGCGGCGGCATGGACCAGTGCATGGCCTGCTCGGCGCCAAGTGCACTCCGGGGTGAATCCACCAACCGGCCCAGGGTGGGCAGGATCTGCACCGCCGCCACGGCCACGGCGAAGGCGAAGGGCACCAGCACCCGCATCGCCCGCATCACCCGCGGTCCCGTCCCTGCCTGCCGGCCTGCAGCCGAGACTGCAAAGGCCAACAGGGCGAGGCCGGACATGACCGCTGTCGACGGCTCGCCGTTGAGCAGTTGCAGGCTCAGGGCGCCCCCCGCCAGCAGCGCCGGCCGCCACCAACGCTCGCCTGGCGCGGCGCGCAGTGCCTCATCCGCCCAGGCCAGAACCCACGGCAGCCAGGCGAGGCTCAACAGCAAGGTCAAGGCGCTGAGCTGCGAAAGGTACGCGCCGCAGCCGGAGTAGCCGATTCCAGCCAGCGCCGCGGCACCGCGCCCGCAGCCCAGCCGGCGCGCCAGCCGCCAGGCGCCGGCGAAGGCGAGCCCCACATGGAGCAAGGCGAGCCAGCTCAGGGCATAGTAGGGAGGCATGGCGAGCACCAGCCAGCTCGGGGGATAAAAGGCGCCGTAGCTGGGGTTCGACAACAGGGGCTGGCCACCGTGCAGCCACGGGTTCCACAACGGCAGCCCGAAGGCCGCCATCTCCCGGAAGGCGAAGCGCAAAGGGAGGTGAAAACCTGCGATATCGCGGTTGGCCAGCGCCTGCCGCGGCGAAAGCAGGGGCGAGAGCAGGCTCACGACCCAGGCTGCCGCCAACAGCGCCGGCGCCAGCGCTTCGAAAAGTCGGCGAACCGATTTCATGGTGCCTCCTGAGGCCGCCGGTACACCAGCACACCCAGCAGCAGGGCGAAAAGACTGACCGCCGCCCCAACGGGGACGAACGGATCCCGGTACTCGAGGATCAGCCGGTGCTCGCCCGGCGGGAGCTCCACTCCAATCTGACAGGCCGCCGTAGGATAGACCGCCACCGGCGCGCCGTCGAGCCGGCCGCTCCAACCCTCGTCGAAAGTGGTGGCGGCAACGAAGAAGGCTCCCCCCTCCGCCTGGTAGTGGAGGCGGACCCTCTTGCCCTCGTCCGCCGAGTCCAGAAGATGCGGCGGCCGGGAGTAGACGAGCGCCTGGGGAGGCGGACCCGGCTGGACGCAGTGCTCCTCCCGGCCGACGGTCCATTTCGCCGCTCGGGCGGCAGCGATCGCCGCCGTCAGGCTGGGATGGAATGTCACCTGGGGCACGAAGCGGAAACGTGGGAGAACGTGAGAGTTCTCCACCCGGCTCAGACCCAGGAGCATGGGGTCGGTTCCCGCCGGCGGCTGGTCCGCCGTTCTTCTCGTGGTCAGAATCGTGCGCACGTTCCAGGCGCCAAGATAGCGAAAGCCGCCCTCCGGCTGGGGCCACTCGTGCACCAGGATCTCCTCCGACGCTTGGGCCCAGTTGGTGAGCATGAGGTCGAAGTCGACGTCGAACGCGTAGGGAATGCGCCAGAGCAGCCCACCGTAGGGAGAGAGCCTGGCGATGTAGAGGCTCGCCCCGTCGGCCTGGGCGGTCACGCTCCGTGGCGAAAGGTCGGGTCCGGCCTCGATCGTCGCGTAGACGCGGTCCCGGGCCGGGAGGAGAGACGCGGCCAGTTTCGGGGGAGTCAGATAGACGGCGGCCGGCACCGTTCTCGCCAGACGGCGGTCGTAATGCCAGAGATCGATGGCCAGCAGCAGGATCGCCAGCAGCGAGAGCCACCTTCGTTGGGGCCGGTGCCAACGGCAGAGGCCGAGCAGGGCCACGACGGCCGCCGAGGTGGCCACGGCGGCCAAGCTTTCGCCCCGCAGGTAGGGCAGCGCCGCAGCGAGCGGCCTGGGGAGGTGAGAAGACCCAAGAAGGATCGCCGCCAGCGTCGCCGCGGCGGCCAGCACCGCCAGAGAGAGGGCGAGGGGGAGGTTCGCGGCCTCGCGCCGGCCCGCTTCGCGCTCGTCGAGCAGGCGTTGCCAGCCGAGGACTCCGGCCAGCACCAGCGCCAGGATCGCCAGGATCACGAACTTCTCCGGATACCGCAGAACCGCCAGCACCGGCACCGCCCGGCGCACCCCGGCGTAGAGCGGATTGTTGCGGCCCAGGGCGAGAAAGACGCCAGCGCCAAGAATGAGGGCCCACGCCGCCCGCCGCGGGATGCGGCCGCGCAGCAGAGCCGCCGCTCCCATCACGGCCAGCAGCAAGCCCGGGTAGAGCGACTCGACGTAGGGGAAATGGCCATCGCTGACCCCGCCGCCGAAGAACAGTCCCTCGGAGACGCGGGCGGGATCGCCGTAGAAGCGCGGAAAGACGACCTCGGCCAGACGCTGCGGCGCCATGGACCAGCTCATGGCCTCCCTGGGGTCCATCGCTCGGCGGGGCGAGTCCACCAGCCGGCCCAGGGTGGGAAGCAGCTGCACTGCCGCCAGGGCCACGGCGAAGGCGAAAGGCACCAGCACCCGCATCGCCCGCCGCGCCCGCGGCCACACCTTCGGCTGCCGCCCGGCAGCCGAAGCGGCAAAGGCCAGCAGCGCGAGGCCGCACATGATCGCCGTCGTCGGCTCGCCGTTGAGCAGTTGCAGGCTCAGGGCGCCCCCCGCCAGCAGCGCCGGCCGCCACCAGCGTTCGCCTGGCCCGGCGCGCAAGGCCTCGTCCGCCCAGGCCAGAACCCACGGCAGCCAGGCGAGGCTCAGCAGCAGCGTCAAGGCGTTGAGCTGCGAGAGGTACGCGCCGCAGCCGGAGTAGCCGATTCCAGCCAGCGCCGCGGCGCCGCGCCCGCAGCCCAGCCGGCGCGCCAGCCGCCAGGCGCCGGCAAAGGCGAGGCCCACGTGGAGCAAGGCGAGCCAGCTCAACGCGTAATAGGGAGGCATGGCAAGCACCAGCCAGCTCGGCGGATAGAAGGCGCCGTAGCTGGGGTTCGACAGCAGGGGCTGACCGCCGTGCAGCCAGGGATTCCACAGCGGCAGGCCGAAGGCGGCGAGCTCCCGGAAGGCAAAGCGCAACGGCAGGTGGAAGGCGGCGATGTCGCGGTTGGCCAGCGCCAACCGCGGCGAGAGCAGGGGCGAGAGGAGGCTCACGACCCAGGCCAGCCCTAACAGTGCCGGCGCCAGCGCCACGGCGACTCGGCGAGCCGACTTCATGGCGCCTCCCGAGGCCGCCGGTAGACCAGCACGCCCAGCAGCAGGGCGAAAAGACTGATCGCCGCCCCAACGGGGACGAAGGGGTCCCGGTACTCGAGGATCAGCCGGTGCTCTCCGGGCGGGAGCTCCACTCCGATCTGACAGGCCGCCGTGGGATAGACCGCCACCGGCGCGCCGTCGAGCCGGCCGCTCCAACCCTCGTCAAAGGTCGTGGCGGCGACGAAGAAGGCTCCTCCCTCCGCCTGGTAGTGGAGACGGACCCTCTTCCCCTCATCCGCCGAGTCCAGAAGGTGCGGCGGCCGGGAGTAGACGAGCGTCGGAGACTGGCCCGGCCGGACGCAGTGCTCCTCCCGGCCGACGGTCCAGCTCGCCGCTCGGGCGGCGGCGATCGCCGCCGTCAGGCTGGGATGGAAAGTCACCCGCGGAACGAAGCGGAAACGGGGGAGAACGTGGGAGTTCTCCAGCCGGCTCAGGCCAATGAGCACAGGGTCGGCTCCCGCCGGCGGCTGGCTCGCGATCCTTCTCGCCATCAGTACGGTGCGAACGTTCCAGGCGCCGAGGTAGCGGAAGCTCTGTTCCGGCTGCAGCCACTCGTGATCCAGGATCTCGTCCGACGCCTGCGCCCAGTTGGTGAGCATGAGGTCGAAATCGACGTCGAAGGCGTAGGGGATGCGCCAGAGCAGTCCCCCGTAGGGTGTGAGCCTGGCGATATAGAGGCTCGCCCGGTCGGCCTGAGTCGCCACCCTCGCCGGCGACAGATCGGTTCCGGCCTCGGGAGTTGCGAAAACACGGTCGCGAGCCGGGAGGAGAGAAGCGGCCAGTGGCGGCGGCACCTGGTAGACGGCGGCCGGCACCGTTCTCGCCAATCGGCGGTCGTAATGCCAAAGATCGACGGCCAGTAGCAAAATCGCCAGCAACGCGAGCCACCGGCGGTGCGGCCGGCGCCACCGGCAGAGGCTGAGGAGACCGGCGACAGCCGCGGCGGTGGCCACGGCAGCCCAGCTTTCGCGGCGCAGGTAGGGAAGCGCCGCGGCGCGCTGCTCCGGAAAAGGCGAGCCGCTCACGTCGAGCAGCGGCTTGGCGAGGTGAGGCGCCCAAAGAAGGATTGCCGCCAGCGTCGCCGCGGCGACCAGCACCGCCATGGCAAGGGCGAGAGGGAGGTTCGCGGCCTCGGGCCGGCCCGCCTGGCGCTCGTCGAGCAGGCGCTGCCAGCCGAGGACTCCGGCCAGCACCAGAGTGAGGATGGCCAGGATCGCGAACTTCTCCGGATAGCGCTGAACCGCCAGCAGTGGCA
>DATIOS010000347.1:0-9853 GCA_035472915.1 Thermoanaerobaculia bacterium | reverse complement strand
GTGACCACTGAGGGCCCGCCTGAAGGCCGCGATGAACTCGCGCATGCGGGTGCGCGGCGAAAACCGGTCGAGAGGTTGGTCACCTCGAGCTCCCCGCTGTCGACGAAAAGATGGAAGGCATGGCCGGGCACCTGGTTGAGGACTCCCACCCGGCTGCGGGTGAGCGACACGTGCTTGATGAGCACCGGCACGGGCGGACTTGGATTCCGGGCCACCGCGGCCACCTTTTTCTCTCGGACCTTTTCGGCGGCAGCGGTGGCCGTCGAGTGAATGTAGTCGAGGTCGAGGCTGCGAACGATGACGTCGTCGATCCGCACTTCCTTGTGCCGCGGACCGTACTCGAACTCGCCGTTGGATGCGAGGATGCCGCCCTTGAGCGACAGGTTCGCCTTGGCGCTCAAGGGACGCAGGCGGTCCAGCGGGACGTTTGAAACCCTGTAGATCGCGTGAACACCTGGGTAAGGCTCGGCCAGGAAGTCGGCGTTGCCGTCCAAGAGGCCCCGGCCGGAGTCGAAGATCACGCCGTCACCGTGGATCGGCGAGGGATAGATCCGGTCCTGGGACTGGATGTTGCGGATGTTGGAGGCCGTGAGGTTGACGTGGGAGACGTGAAGCGGCTTCGATTGATCCTCGTTCAGATAGACGACGTCGCCGTCGCGCACCGCGACGACGTTGAACTTCAGGGGATAGATCGATTCCAGGGCCTGCTGCCAGCCACGCTCCCTGACCTTCGTTGGATCCCGGCTTTCCGCCAGGAGCTGGGGCAGGTTGACGTGGACGCGCGGCTGATTGAACACGGCGTCGGCCACCAGGTGGAAGGTGAGCAGCCTTGTCCACTCGACGCTCAGCTTGAGCCGGGGAACGTCTGCCACCGGCGGCTCGGGATTGGCCTGCTGGCGAATGACCAGTTGCTGAAGGGTCAGCGAGAAGTTGAGAGGATTCAGGTGGGCATGGCCGACGCTCACCGTGTAGCCCTTGAGGTGCTGATTCATCTTGGCTTCGAGATTGCGCCGCAAGTACTCGTCGAAACGGCTGGCCACCAGGACGAGGATGAGGGCCACGACGCCTGCGACCGCCAGCCAGATCAGCCCACGGCGGCTGAGAGGTTTGCGGGGAATCCGATCGTGCGTCCGCTTCGGCCGAGGCGTCTCGGCCTCGTGCGGCTCGGTCTCTGGAGATTGCTGATCGTCGCGTGGGACTCTTGCTGCTTTCGCCATGGCGTCTCAGGCGGCCGCGATTGGCGAGCCGTCGGGTGGGAGGTGTAGCAAGGTCTCTGCCAAGAGGCCACCTATTGTGGGCATCGAGAGAGTCTCGCCGCCATCGTCACGGTTGGTGACTCGCGCCGACGTTGATGCCACGCCGGCCCAAGGGGCCGTGATTCCTAAGCCCAGGCCAACGGCCTGGGTTTGGGAGGGGATCCGCAGATGCGGCCTGAAGGGTCGCGATACCGTTGCCGTCGAGTCGTCTACGACGAGCAGTCGGTCTGGGATGAGGAAGCGATCCGTGGTGCAGGGGCCCATTATCGCGCCCCGTTGGGGCGCCCTGTCCGGTAAGGGTCTGCGTACCCAGGCCGTTGACCTGGGCTGAGGGATCACGGGCCTTTGGCCCGGCTCGGCGGCCAAGTTGTCCCATGTCCTGCGGCGGTGGCTCGACGCTAGCGATGGCTGCCCGCGAGGTAACGGCGGCTGCTTTCGCGGGAGAGATCATCGCCTTCGCGAGTGAGATCACCACTCTCACGGGAGCGGTGACTGCCGTCCTGGTTTGCATCATGACCATCGTGAGGGGCAACACAAAACTCGCGGATAGCATCATGGGAATCGCGAGCGGGCCTACAAAACCCACGGACTTCATCATGGGAGTCCCGCGATGGCACGCGAAACTCGCGGATGGCACCATTGGCTCCCCGAGATGACACGCAAAACCCACGGATCGCATCATGGGCCTCGCTTCGGGGTACACGACGGAGGCCTCGTGGATCACGAGCCTCCCGAATTGCGTCACGGCGAGGTCGAATTGCGTAACGCAACCCGGGATGGGCGTAACGCAACCCGCGGGTCGCGTAACGCAATTCGCGTTCATAGTGACGCACCAGCTGGGTCGCGTTACGCAATCCCCGAGAGTGGTGACGCACCAGCCGGATTGCGTAACGCAATCCCCTTGCGTAGTGAAGCAACCCGCGGGTCCAGTGAGGCAACCCGTGGGGCCGGTGACTCAACCCGCGGGTCCGGTGATGCCATCCGAGATCGTAGTGACTCAAACTGAGATGCCGGTGACGAAACTCTCGATGCCGGTGACTCCGCTCGTGATGGTGGTGACTCAAACCGAGGCGGCGGTGACTCGGACCGCCAAGGGAATGACTCAATCGGCGGGCTACGTCGTGCAATTCACGAGGGGAATGACGCAGCCCTCGGGTTGCGCCATGCAACTCGCGAGAAGAATGAGGCAATCGGCGATGGGGATGATGCTTCCCGCGGTTTTGGTGTCTCATCGCGCGAAGCCGGGCTGGGACAAGGCCGTCGCCGCCGCGCCTGCCGACTATGGCGGCAGGCGGCTTTCTCCCGAAGCAGGCGAGCTCGCCTGCGGTACACTCCCCCGCGCTTCGAGGCCACACCATCGACCGCTGTCCGAGACGTAGGGGGCTGCCATGAGCACGGGATCGAGCCCGGGGTTTGCCCGGCGCCTGACGTTGTTCGATGCCACGATGATCGTCATCAGCGGCATCATCGGCTCGGGCATCTTCATCAATCCCTATGTCGTGGCCCAGAAGGTCCATACGCCGTTCCTCATTCTCGCGGTGTGGATCGCCGGCGGTGTCATCGCCTTGTTCGGCGCGTTCGTGTTCGCGGAGCTGAGCACGGTCATGCCGAAGGTGGGCGGCCAGTACGCCTTCTTCCGCGAAGCGTTCTCGCCGTTGGTGGCCTTTCTCTACGGCTGGGGGCTGCTGCTCATCGTGCAGACGGGAGCCACGGCGGCGGTGGCGGTGGCCTTTGCCCAATACGTGGCGCGCCTTGTGAGTCTGCCGGAGGGCTCGACTCCCTGGCTCGCGGCGGCCATCCTGGTGATGCTGGCGGCCTTCCACGCCCTGGGCATCAAACCGGGGGCCGTGGTCATCAATCTCCTCACCTTCAGCAAGACGGTGGCGATCGCGGCGCTGATCGTGGGCGCTTTCGTGCTCACCCAGAAGTCGGGCCTCACCTGGGAGCCGCTGGTGCCGCCGGATCTCGGCGGATTCTCTCTGCTCTCCGCCTTCTTCGCGGGGCTGGTGCCCGCTATGTTCGCCTACGGCGGCTGGCAAAACCTCAACTACGTCGCGGAAGAGGTGAAGGAGCCGCAGCGGAACCTGCCGCGGGCGATCCTCATCGGAGTTTTTTGCGTGATCGCTGTGTACGTCTCCGCCAACGTGGCCTACGTCCACGTGCTGGGCGCGCCCGACCTGGCGGCGACGAAGACGCCCGCCGCCGAGATGGCCTCTCGTCTGGTCGGGGAGACGGGAGCCAAGGTCATCAGCCTCTTGATCGTCATCTCCACCTTTGGCTTCATGAACCTGGCGCTGCTCTCGGCGCCCCGCGTCTACTACGCCATGGCCGCGGACGGCCTCTTCTTCCGGCGCTTGGCCCGCCTGTCACCACGGTTTCGGGCGCCCACGGCGGCGATCCTGCTCCAGGGAGGCCTCGCCGCGGTTTATGCGCTGGCGAACACCTACGACAAGCTTCTGGGCTACGCGGTGTTTGCGGACTGGATCTTCTTCGCCCTCGCCGGCGCTTCGCTTCTCGTCTTCCGGCGCACCCTGCCGGAAGCGCCGCGGCCGTTTCGAGTACCGGGCTATCCCTGGGTGCCTCTCCTCTTCATCCTGTCGGGAGCCGGCATCGTGCTCAACACTTTCTTCGCGGATACCCGCAACGCTCTCATCGGCACCGCCATCTTCGCGCTCGGAGTGCCGGTTTACTACTTCTGGAGGCGGCCGGACCGATGACGAAACATAGCGTCTACATGCGCTGGGCCAAAGAGCACGCCGCGGCGCGGTTCAACCTCGCCAACAGCGGTATGGTGGGGATCAGCACCGAGGATCTCGTCCTGGAGCCGGGCGACGTCCTGATCAACGGCGACAACCGGGACGGCTTCGCGCCGCTTCTCGAAGCGATCGCCGCGCTGTATCAATTGAAGAGTCCGCAGGAGGTGGTGACGGCCGGCGGCACTTCGGGGGCCAACTTTCTCGCCTTTGCCACCCTGGTCGAGCCGGGGGACGTGGTGCTTGTAGAGCAGCCGACCTACGAGCCGATCCTCGCCGCTCTCCGGTTCATGGGAGCCGAGGTGCGCCGCTTCTCCCGGCGTCACGAGAACGGCTATCACCTGGATCTGAGTGAGCTTCGGCCGCTGATAACGGACAAAGTGCGTCTGGTGGTGCTCACCAATCCGCACAACCCGAGCGGCGTGATGTTGCCGGCGTCCGAGGTTGGCGAGCTGTGCAGGATGGCCGAGGTCGAGGGCGCCTTGGTGCTGGTGGACGAGGTCTATCGGGATCTCTGGTTCGAGGCGGCACCGCCCAGCCACGTCCATCTCGGCCCCAACGTCCTGGCCACCAGCAGCCTGACCAAGACCTATGGGCTCTCAGGACTGCGCTGCGGCTGGATCCTCGCCGGCGACCCCAAGATCGCGGCCCGCCTGCGGCGGACGTTCGATCTGATGGACGCCGGAGGATCGGTTCCCAGCGCCACCCTCGCCCTCGCGGCCTTACGCCAGCTGCCGCGGCTGATCGCCCGCAGCCGCGCCATCATCGACCCCAATATCGAGCAGGTTCACGCCTTCCTGGCCGAGCACGCCGAGTGGCTCGACTGCGTGGTGCCCGAGCGCTCCATGACAGTCTTTCCCCGCCTGAAGAAGGAAGAGGACAGCCAGACTCTTCACGACTGGCTGCGCAGCCGCGAGACTTCGATCGTTCCGGGAAAGTATTTCGAGCTGCCGCGGCACTTCCGGCTCGGCTTCGCCGTGCAGCCGGACACGGTGGCCGAAGGCCTGCGGCAACTTTCGGAAGGTCTGCGGCGGATGTGACGGCCGGTCAGGCCATCTCAGGCGCGCATGGCCATTTGCGCCGGCAAGCCATCGAAAGCGCCCGTACGTTCTCCGCTGCTGAGACGCAGAAGGTTGTAGCGCACCGCCTCGTCGCCGCAGGTCCGGCAGCCATTGAGAAAGTGGGCTACCACCCGTCTCGCCTCGTCACAGGCCAGGCTTCCCTCTACGAACCGGCGTAGATCCTCGGGGCTGGGATGTTCTACCACGTGACCCCCTGTCTGAAGGCCAAGAATCCTTCTCTCTTCGTCTTGTTCTAGCTAGCCTGAGAGTAGCGAAGGATTGTTACGGGCACTATTACGGTGGCGAGTTGGGGATTTTCTTTTTTCGGGTAGGGATCTTGGAAGCGGCGGCCCGCCCCTGCTGCATTGCCGTGTACAGTCCCTCGAAGAGAGCGACGCCGTTGCGCTCGAGCTCGGAATCGGGCCAGCCGGCGGCGGACCAGCCGCGCAGAACGCCGTCGACGCCGGGCACTTCGGGGCGGGCCGAGGTGCCGTCGCGCAGGTCGATCTCGTGGACGATCTCGGCCATGGCGGCGAGGGCGGGATCGGCGCTGAGCCCGAAGGCGGCCAGCATGGTCTCGAAGCTGCACAGGTTGCCGCGGTGGCCGAAGTCGGCGTTTCGCAGGTCAAACGAGACCTCGCCCTCGGTGGGGACGTCGGAGTAGCGGACCTCCGCCTGCGGATCGATGAAGCGGCGAATGAGCCAGACGCACGCCAGACGATCGACGTGCGGATGGGGACGGGTGACCCAGCGCCGGCCCTGGTAGCGCTGCAACTCGGCGGTGGGAACATCGCGCGAGGGGCCGTCGCTGCCCAGGGCGGTCTCGATGCGGGCCAGAGCTGACGCGGCCCGGGGTCCCTCCGTGGCCTGGAAGAAGTCGAGCCGCGCCGTGTCGGCGAAGCGGCGGCGCAGCTTTTCCAGGCGCTCGCGCAAGCCGTCCTGGCCGGCCGGCTCCAGCGCCTCCTCGGCGTCGGCGGCAATCTTCCGATAGTCCTCGTCGCGGGCGGTGCGGAACAACTCGATCAACCTGCCTTCCGCCTCTCGCTCGAAGCGGTCGACATGTAGCACCAGGGCCTCGCCGCCGCCGTCCTCGATCTCCTGAGCGAGCCAATCCAGGGCCTCGTTGTTTTCCGCGCCCTCCGGGAGCAAATAGAGCGAACCGGTGGGCGATACCGCCCCGAGCTGCCGTAGCCGCCGCCAGACGGCCACCCGCCGGCTCGACGCCGCAGCCGTGGGGAGGGTGTAGGTGAGGCCAAGCCAGTGCATGGCGAGGATGTTAGCTTAGCGTAGGGGCGGGTCTGGACGGTGGGAGGGGGCTCGACCCGCCCTGGTAGGGATGACTCGACGTTGTGCAGGGCGGGTCGAGCCCCCAACCTGCCGTCCAGACCCGCCCCTCCGCTAAGCATCATGGGCCGGGTGAAGAGGGTCTTCCGCCGGCTAGGCGCTCACACCCTCGGGATTGCTCGGCGCGTCGCCCGGTCCCCAGCGGGCGTGCACCAAAAAGCCAGCGGCTCCCACTCCAAATGCAACGTAGAAGGGGAGCCGCCGGTCGAGGATCCAAAGCCAGCCGCCCACCAGCGGGGCGGCGAAGACGGCGAGGCCGCGAATCAGGTAGTACAGGCCCACGGCGCGGCCCCGCGCTCCCGCCGAAGCGAGATCGACGATCAATGCCTTGCGGGCCGGCTCGCCTGTCTCGCGCAGGCCGGCGACGACGAACGCCGCCGTCAGCCAGGCGGTGCCGAGGGCGCCGTCGATTCGATAGGTGGTTACCAAAGCGAGGGGAAAAAGGGCGAAGAAGGCGAAGGTGAGCAGCACGAACGGCTTGCGGTTCATGCGATCGGCCACCCGCGCCACCGGGATGTAGACCACTGTGGCGGCGATCATCTGCACGCTGGTCAAGGCGCCGAACTCGACGGCCGATCGGCCAAGGGCGTCGAGCACGAAGAAAAGGATGAAAACCCTGGGGATGCCTTCGGCCCAGCGCGCCATGATGTCCGCGAGGAGCAGGCGCTTCAACCCCGGGTCCATCCGCCGCCAGAGGGTGGGAAGGCTGTCCCCATCCGCGGGCGGCGGGGCGGGCTCGACGTAGGAGCGCCGCAGGACGGCGATTCCCAGCAGGGCGAGGAGGATGGTCGCCACCAGCCCGGCCCGCACGCCGCCTTGAAAACCGAGCCGGGCGATGAGCCAGCCGCCCAGCGGCGGAGCCAGGATCATGGGCACCCGCTTGAGGAAGGCCATGACGCCGAAGCCCGTCGCCCGCCGACCCGGCGGCAGGTGATCGCCGAGAACGGCGAAGATCGCTGGCAGCGTCAGGCTGCTCCAGGCCATCACCAGCACCGTGCCCACCAGGATCCAAGGCCAGCTTGGCGCCACGAGATAGCAGGCGTAGCCGCCGATCGCCAGCAGAGCGAACGTCACCAGCGACGCCCGCCGGCCCAAGCGGTCCGTCAGCCAGCCACCGGGATAGGGATAGAGAGCGTCGAGAAGATCGTGCAACGTGCCATAGAACGCCACCGCCAAGGCGCCGGCCCCCAGCAGCTCCAAGTACTTGGGGATGAAGCGCGTCCACAGCTCCTCGCCCATTCCCAGCGCCAGGAACATCGCCAGCATCGCCACGACGTTGCGCTCCAGCCCAAGCGCGAAGCGGAGGCGGCTGAGGGGAGTGGACGTGGATTCCATGCAACGAAGATTACATCACATGGAATGATAATTACAAGTTCTTGGAGTGGCGCAGCCTGCATTCCTCCGCGCCGGGCCATCCAGGCAGACTGAAATAGGGGTATTGTTATTCAGGAATGACTGACTCGGGCCTCTCAATCGGGTTGGGCTCCGATCCCCGGGCGGCGTCGCAGGTCTTGCCAGCTCGGTTCGCTCAGGGAGTGTTGGCGGCATGAAGGTCCACGTCGAGGGCGTCTCCTTCGCCTATGGTCGGGAGCCGGTGGTCTCGGATGTCTCGATGGTGCTGCCGGAGGGTGGGATCACGGTGATGATCGGGCCCTCGGGCTCGGGCAAGTCGACGATCCTCCAGCTTCTGTGCGGCTTGCTCCACCCGCTGCAGGGAAAGATCCTGTTCGACGGCGAGGACGTGACGGGCGTGCCCACCGAGCGGCGGGACGTGGGAGTCGTCTTCCAGTCCTACGCCCTTTTCCCTCACCTCACGGTGCGGGAGAACATCGCCTTTGGCTTGCACACCGGCCGCCGCCGCTTCTCCCTGCGCAGCTCGCGGCGCCGGCCCTCGCGGCGCTACGTGGAAGAGCGGGTGTGGGACACGGCGGCCCTCCTCAGCCTCGACCGGCTCCTGGATCGCAAGCCCGTGCAACTCTCGGGCGGCGAGCAGCAGCGGGTGGCCCTGGCTCGGGCGGTGGCTCCCCGGCCCTCCCTGCTGCTCCTCGACGAGCCCCTCTCGGCTCTCGACGCCCGCTTGCGGCGCACGGTGCGCACCGAGCTCGCCGCCCTGCTGCGCAAGCTGGGCACCACGGCCTTCTACGTCACCCACGATCAGGAAGAGGCCATGCTGCTGGCCGACCATCTCGTGGTGCTCGACCACGGGCACGTGATGCAGGCGGGAAATCCGCTGGATCTCTATCGGCGCCCACAGACGCCGTTCGTCGCCTCCTTCCTGGGCGAGGCCAACCTGGTGGCGGTCGAAGCCCGGCCCGCGGCGAGCTCGCCCTCGACCCTTCCCGTCCGCAGCCACACGCCGCTGGGCTCCTTCGTCCTTCCCTGCTCGGCCGATGGCGGCTGGCTCCTGGTGCGGCCGGAAGACCTGACCGAAGATCCCTGCGGCACCATGGCCACCGTCGGCGATACCCGCGGCATGGGCCCTCACGACCGCGTGATCCTCCTGCTCGAAGGCGGCATCGAAGTGCTGGCCCACTTCCCGCCGGAAGCGGCCCCGGCCCCCGGGACCAAGATCCGCATCGGAATCCGCACCCGCCGGCCGCATTTCGTTGCCCATTCGGAGTGATTGCCGGGCTCGCTGGAATGGTCTTCCGAGGATTTCGTAAGGGCTGACCGGCGCGGTCCGGGGAGCCTCAGCACCTGTGGGGATACAATCAGCATCATGACCACGGCCCTCGCAATCGACAGTGATCGGATCGGCGACTTCTGCCAGCGTTGGAGAGTCACGGAATTCGCCCTCTTCGGCTCCGTCCTGCGAGCCGATTTCCGGCAGGACAGCGACGTGGACGTCCTCCTCACCTTCGAGTCGGGCGCGCCCTGGACTCTCTGGGACCTCTCCAGGATGCGGACCGAGTTGGAATCCATCTTCGGCCGGGACGTCGACCTGGTCGAAAAGAAAGCCCTCCGCAATCCCTATCGCCGTCAGTCGATTCTCGCGGATCAGCAAGTTGTCTATGCTGCTTGATCGGGACAAGGTCCACCTGTGGGACATGCTGAACGCA
Source organism: Thermoanaerobaculia bacterium (assembly GCA_035472915.1). Classification (GTDB taxonomy): domain Bacteria; phylum Acidobacteriota; class Thermoanaerobaculia; order Multivoradales; family UBA5704; genus DATARR01. The sequence continues at coordinate 380 of DATIOS010000347.1, read as the reverse complement.
GCTCAGGGAGTGGTGTCATCGCTTCAGGGTCTCACCTTCGCAAAATACGCGGCCGATGAAAATCTCCGCCTGGCGACTGAGAGGAGGATCGAGATCATCGGTGAGGCTGCCCGGCGCATCTCGTCGGAGCTCAAGGAAGCCCATCCGGAGATCCCTTGGCGGTTGATTGTCGATCAACGTAACGTCCTCATCCACGCCTACGATGAGATCGAGGACGAGCGGATCTGGAGTTTGGCGAAGCAGGACATTCCCCAGCTGATGGAGCAACTCAGAGGGCTGATGCCTCCAGAGGACGACCCAAAAAAGTTTTGAATTAATCCCCCGTGCCGCTCTCCTGCAAGGCTCGATCGAGCAGATCCTGAACGCCGAGCGACTCCGCC
>DATIOS010000346.1:0-7316 GCA_035472915.1 Thermoanaerobaculia bacterium | reverse complement strand
GAGGGCCGTCAGGTCGCGTCCATACTCCGAGAGGAAGGGCAGCTCCTTCTTCTGCTGCGAAGCCTCGCGCTCCTTGGCGATGGCCAGCACTTCCTCGCGCACCGTGTAGACGTCGAACCCGTGCTGGGCCAGGATGCGCATGGCGGTGCACCCTTCCACTCGCAGGATGCCGATCAGCAGGTGCTCGGAGCCCACGGTCGCATGGAGCATGCTCTCGGCTTCGTGGGAGGCGTAGGCGAGGATTTTCTTGGATTCTTCGGAGAGGGGTAGCTCGGCGGTCGATGAAATGCGTTCTACGAAGATGCGCTCGCCCTCGATCTCGCGCCGGATGTCCTCGGGTTTGACCTGGAAGCGCCGGAAGATCTCGCTGACCGTCTCCTCTCCCTCCCGCAGGATCCCCAGCAGGATGTGCTCGGACTCGATGACCCGGCTGCCCAGCTTGCTGGCTTCGTAGCGGGCGAAAAACAGTGCTCTGCGGGCCTTCTCGTTGTACTTCTCAAACATTGGGTTCGACCTTTCCTCAAGTCGTCTTCGCGCTACACGTCACCCGCATCGAGGTGATTTGGAGCGGCCATCATCCATCACTATCTCTCGGATTCTAGCACGCCGTACCCCTCGGGGACCTTGGTAGCACCTCTGCGCCTCCCTTCCTTCTCACGGTCGTGGCAGCCTCGCACCGCCACGCATTGCAAATCTCCCGCCCGGTCTTCTTCGCCCTTGGGGACGCTACTCAAGACCCGAAAGGAAAGCTCAAGTCAGAGAGTCGGACTCGCAACTCACGAACGAGAGCCTTGGGATCTCCGGGCCTCCTGGCGAGCCCCTCAATGCCGCAGTGTCCGCCGGCGCCTGGCATCTCCGCAAGAGGGGTTTCGAGAGGGTCCCGGACCACCCGGAGCGGGTCGAGGCTGGCGACACGGATCACTCTGATCTCCGGTACCCGAAGCCCAAACGCCACGGACTCCTGGTCCACGCCTCGGATGGCCAGGGCCTGCGCGACCGTAGTGCGCTCGCTATCGAAGACCGAGAGCCGCGGCGGGTTTCCCGTCTTTTCCGCATGGGACCGGTCGTTCTGGCTCAGCTCGAAGTGCCAGAAACGCAGGCGGGAAGAATCCGGAGGGAAATCGTGCTTGACTGTGGCGAGCCGAAAGACGACGCCGTCCTGAAGCTCCTCCATGGACTCTGGTCAGGCGGTGAGGGTGCGGCGGAGCTGAGAAATCAGGCCAGGAGAGATGGCACCCAGAGGCTGATCCTCTTCGCCATTGCGAGCGTCGGAGTCCCGGTCCATGTAGAACCAATCCAAGGTTCCAACAGCCGTCACCTCGATCTCGAAGTGGTGCCGGCCATTGTCCCAGGACATGGCGAATCCGTCGTTCTCCAGGGCGCCCGCGGCGGGAGGTTTCAGAGGCGGGCCAAGCCTCTTTTCAAGCAGGTGCCACAAGGCACGGACCTGTTTGGCTCGCGCCGGCGACAAAGGGCCGTCAGGCTCGCCCAGCCGCCTCAGGTAGTCATCCCAAAGGACTGTATCTTCGGCGCCTTCCGGAGCCGCGGCCGAATCGGGTAAGACCCACTGCTTTGCCGGATGCCCTGTCGCTCCCATCGTGAGTGAGAGTACCACGCTGGTCCGGTACCGAGGACGAACTGTCCGCTTTTCAATACGGCTGTAGCACTCCCCCATCCAGTCGCAGGATGCGGGTGCAACGCTGGGCGATCTCGGGGTTGTGGGTGACGAGGATGCCGGTCGTCCGGTGGCGGGCCTGGAGGTCGAGCAGCAGTTGAAAGACGGCGTCGCCGCTGGCCGGATCGAGGTTGCCCGTGGGCTCGTCGGCCAGCAGCAGGGGCGGCTCCAGCGCCAGCGCCCGGCAAAGGGCCACCCGCTGGCGCTCGCCGCCGGAAAGCTGATTGGGGAAATGCTCCAGCCGCTCGGCAAGGCCGACTTCTTCGAGCAACCGGCGGGCGCTCGCCAGCACCTGGCGCGGCTCGATACCGGCGATCCGTCCCGGAAGCATCACATTTTCGAGCGCCGTGAAATCCGGGAGGAGCTGGTGAAACTGGAAGACGAAGCCGAGGGTACGATTTCTGAAGGCGGCGATCTTCGCCCCCGAGAGGGCGGCCAGCGATTGGCCGCCGATCTCCACCGTGCCCATATTCGGCCGGTCGAGGGCGCCCAGCAGGTGCAGCAGGGTCGACTTGCCCGACCCTGACGGGCCGACGATGGCGACCATCTCCCCCTCCTCCACGGCGAGATCGATCCCCCGCAGCACCTCGACCCGCCGGAAGCCGTCCTGGTAGGTCTTGGTGACACCGCTGGCACGGACGGAGACGCTCACCGCCGCAGCGCCTCCACCGGATCGAGGGCGGCAGCGCGCTGCGCGGCGTAGAGGGAGGAGGCGAGAGCGAGCGCGAAGGTCAGCAGCAGCACCACGATCAGGTCCCGCGGCTCGACGCGGAAGGGGACGTAGTCGAGAAAGTAGACCCGCCCCGGCACCGGCAGGAGCTTGTAGCGGTTCATTACCCAGGCGCCGCCCACCCCCAGCACCGTACCCACCAGCATACCGAGGCCGGCCACCAGCCCGCCGAGCAGGACGAAGGCCTGGCGTAGCGCCGCGGGAGTGGCCCCCAGAGTGCCCAGCATGCCGATCTCCGGGCGCTTGCTGGAGATGATGAGCGCCAGGTCCGCGACCAGCGCCAGCGAGGCCACCAGCACGATGAGCGACACGGAGACGAACATCATCAGCTTCTCCAAGCGCAGGGCGAAGAGCAGCGGCCGGTTGAGGTCCTTCCAGGTGCGCACCACGCTGCCCTTGGGCAAGGCAGCCGGCAGCCGGGCGGCCACGTCCAGCGCGGCATCGAGATCGCCGGTCTCCACGTCGAGCCGGCGATCGGCCGCGCCCAGCAGGGTCTCGGCCACCGACCGGGGCAGAGCGGCCCGCTCGCGGTCCTCCTGGGCGCGCCCGGTTTCGTAGGTGCCGGTCAACGCGATGCTGCGCACCCGGGGCTGGGGCCCCAGGGGCGTCAACGTCGGCTTCGGCGAGACCAGATCGAGCACCTGGCCCGGCCGCAGCCCCCAGCGGGCGGCGAGAGAGGCTGGAACGTAGAGCCCTTCGATTTTACCTGCCGCCCCGGGGAAGGAGCGCGGCACGCGGCCGTCGAAACCCACCATCTCCACCGGCTGAACCTTTCCCTGGTCCACCAGCCAACCGCCGCCCTGCACCAGGATCTGGGCCGAGGTCACGCCGGCGACCTGGCGAACGCCGTCGCGAGCCCGCTGGGCATCGGCGCCGGAAGGCAGCTCCACCTCGATCTGCGGCGTCCGGCCCAGAAGCTCCGAGCGCAGGGCCGTCTGGAAGCCCGAGATGACCGCCAGCGATAGGACCAGAGCCGCCACACCCAGGGCCAGCCCGCCGGCCGCCACCAGGGAGAGGAAGCTGGCAAAAGCATCCCGCCGGGTGCTGCGCAGATAGCGCAGGGCGATCACCGCGGGGAAGGGGAGGTTGCGCAGAAGAAGAGAGGTCACCTAGCCGCCCGGCTCCGCCTCGGGACGCATCAGCGGGAAGAGGATCACGTCGCGGATTGACTGCCGGTCGGCCATCACCATCGTCAACCGGTCGATGCCGACGCCGATGCCCGCGGCGGGAGGCATGGCATGCTCCAGGGCCCGCACGTAGTCGGCGTCATAGAGGTGGGCCTCGGCGTCGCCGCCAGTCTCCCGTGCCGCCACCTGCTGGCGGAAACGATCGGCTTGCACGTCCGGATCGTTGAGCTCCGAAAAGCCGTTGGCGATCTCGGAGCCGGCGATGAAGAACTCGAAGCGCTCGGTGACGCGGGGATCGTCCTCCCGCTGCTTGGAGAGCGGCGAGACGTCGGTGGGATGGTCGGTGATGAAGGTCGGGTCGAAGAGGTGCTCCTCCACGGTGTGCTCGAAGAGCCCCATGAGGAGGTGGCCCCAGGTGCCGCCCGGCGGGATCGGCAGCCCCTTCTCCTCCAACACGGCCTGTACGGACTCCCGGGTCTCCAGCCGCTCCGCCGGCACGCCCGCGAAATGGGTGATGGACTCGCGCATGGTGAAACGGGCCCACGGCCGGGCCAGATTCACCGGCCTGCCCTCCCAGGTGATTTCCTCCTTGCCCTGGAGACGGCGGGCGGTCGCGGCGAGCCCGGTCAACAGCTCCTCGGTCAGGTCCATCATCTGCCGGTAGTCGGCATAGGCCCAGTAGAACTCCAGCATCGTGAACTCGGGGTTGTGACGGGTGGAGATCCCCTCGTTGCGGAAGTTGCGGTTGATCTCGTAGACGCGGGGAATTCCGCCCACCAACAGCCGCTTGAGGAACAGCTCGGGTGCGATGCGAAGGTAAAGCTCCATGTCGAGGGCGTTGTGGTGGGTCTTGAACGGCCGCGCCGCCGCTCCGCCCGGGATGACCTGCATCATGGGAGTTTCCACCTCGAGGAAGCCGCGGGCGTCGAGGAACTCGCGGATCCCCTTGACCAGCGCGGCGCGCACCTCGAACACCTGGCGCGACTCCGGGTTGGTGGCGAGGTCGAGATAGCGCTGGCGGTAGCGGGTCTCGACGTCGGCGAGACCGTGCCACTTCTCGGGCAGGGGGCGCAGGGCTTTGGCGAGCAATGTCAGGCCGTCCACCATCAATGACAGCTCGCCCGTGCGGGTGCGGATCAGCTTCCCCTCGGCGCCTACGACGTCGCCGAGGTCGAGGTTGTCGAGCACCAGCCTCCCGGCCTCCGAAAGGTTGTCCCGCTTGATGAAGAGCTGCAGCTTCTCCCGGCCGTCGTGGAGGTCGACGAAGGTGCTCTTGCCATGACCGCGGATGGAGAGCACCCGGCCGGGCACCCGCAGCCGCAGCCCGGCCGCCTCCAACTCCTCGGCCGTCTTCTCGCCATGAGCGGCACGGATGCCGGCCGGCTCCAGGTCCCAATCGAATCGATGGGGGTATGGCGCGACTCCGGCGTCCGCCAGGCGCTGGCGCTTTTCACGCCGGTTTTGAATCTGATCGTCGAGCTCGGACATGGTCTTGAAACGCTCCCCTCCGCAGAGGGGGAACGATAACGTATCCAGGCTCGGCCTGCACACCAAGCCTCCCATCGCTCCAGTTCAAAGCGGTGGGAGGCGCGAGGCGAGGGCGGTTCCTCCGAGGAGCGCTAGACGCAGTTAGGGTTGAAGTCGCAGTGACAGATGTAGGGATCGCACTGGAATTGCGTGATCGGACAGAAGCCGCAGGTCTCGGCGCACTGGTTGGCCAGGGCGTCGCAATCCACGGGGCACGCCGGCTGGCATTTCGTCTTGACGCCGTCGCAGGTGACGTTTCCCCGCACGCCGGCCGCGCAGTTGCGATCCACGGCGGTGCAGCTGCTGGTGCCGCTGCAACTCACCGGAGAGCCGGTGCCACAATTCGCCGTGGCCGTGCAAGCGGACTTCAGGCCGATGCCCGGGCGTTTGGCTTCGAGCTCCGGGGCCGGCGCCGCCAGGGAGGCGATGAACTCCTGATCTTCGGCGCTCAGCACCGGCGCGGGGCTTGCCGCCGCCATGGCTGGTGACAGGAGGAAGGCGAGAGCTGCCAGGGACAGAGAGAGCCCAAGAACCATCTTCTTCATAACGATCTCCCTTCACGAACGAAGCCTGATTCGTTGAATGCCATCGCACTGTCTTTAATATAGCACTTTCTTGATGTCATCGATGACTGGATTGATCGTCCAGCACGGGGGCCGGCCGGTCCGCCTGCTAGGATACGGACCCATGGAAGACGTGAACGCCCTGGAAGGACTGGTCCACCACTCCCTGGACGAGAGCCCGGACGGCCTGGAGACGCTGATCGAGCAGCACAAGTCCGCGGTGGAGCGGTTTGATCTCCTCGGCTGGCCCCGGCCCGAGGTGACGGTGGTTTCGGGCTCCGGCCTCGGCATCGACCTCGGCGAGAAGACGCATGGGCCGGTGCAACTCGATTTCCTTCTGCCATTCCCCGCCCATCCGGTCGAAGGGCACCAGCACCTCGTGGAGATGTTCGAACCGCTGCCAGGTCGCCACGTCCTCTATTACCGAGGCCGCCTCCACTCCTACCAGGGCTACAGCGCCAACGACACGGTCTTCCCCGTCCGGCTGGCTGCTCTCCTGGGGGCGAAAGTGCTGGTGATGACCAATGCCACCGGCGGCCTCCAGCCTCACCATCGCGCCGGCGACCTCGTGCTCATCCGCGACCAGGTCAACCTCACGGGGCTCAATCCCCTGCGCGGCCAGCTCCCGCCGGATTGGGGGCCGCGCTTTCCCGATATGACGGCCGCCTACGATCCGCGACTGCGGGCTCTCGCGATGCGGCTGGCCGCCGAGCTCGGCGTTCCGTTGAGCGAGGGCGTTTACATGGGCCTCGCCGGCCCCAGCTACGAGACGCCGGCCGAGGTGCGCATGCTCCAGATCCTCGGCGGCGACATCGCCGGCATGTCCACCGTTCTGGAGGTCCTCGCCGTCCACCCGATGGGCATGCGCTGCCTCTGCATCTCCATGGTGAGCAACCCTGGAGCCGGCCTGACGCCCGAGCCGGTGAAGCACGAGGACGTCCTCGCCGCGGGTCAGGGCGCCGCGGCCAAGATCCAGTTGCTGCTGGGCGAGCTGTTGCGACACCCAGAGCTTAGCTGAGGGTCTCGAAGACGACACCGTCTCGATTCACCTTGGACCTCCTAAGTAGAGACGTCCCAGCCCGTTCAGGATGATCTCCACGCCACGAAGACGTCGGGACGTCTCGCGGCGGCGCCGTCGCCCCGATCCACCCAAACTTCTGGACGGGGCGACAACGGACAAGAAGGTTTGCGGCGTTCGCAAAAACGCCGGGTGGTGATGACGTTACGACGGCAGGGTGGGAATGATCACGCCGGTTATCGCCGCCCCGGAGACGTCCCGCCATTCATGGCCTGCGGGCTGTGTCGTGGACGGGCTGGGAGCGTCTCTACAGCTCTACGGGTCCAGCCGCGAGCAGACTCCCTCCGCGGGCACGAGCCCGAGACCTCACGCCCCGCGGGTGTGCTGCGACAAATTTGGACCGTCGTCTCCGCCTCGGAGACGCCCCACGGGGTTCCCCGTAGGGCGTCTCTACCATGGGACCGGTGTGATGACGCGAGCGTTTGGCGTTGGCAGACGGATCGAGCCCGATTGGGTGGCAGGCGCTCGGCTGGATCTCAGCCTGGAACCCGAACCTGGCGGATGACCGGGCTGGTCGACGGCCTGCTGGTCCGCTCCGAGCGGATGCGCGAGAACATCGCCCGCGGGCTCGGCCTCCATGCCTCGTCCCGCGTGCTCCTTGCCCTGGTCGACGACG
>DATIOS010000345.1:0-3467 GCA_035472915.1 Thermoanaerobaculia bacterium | reverse complement strand
GCACCACCACAGCCACCAGCGCGGCCAGCGGGGCGTAGCGCAGCGCTTCGGTCAGCCAGGTGGGGATGGGCAGCTCCCGGTCGCTCAGCAGGAAGAACGCGCGCCGCGTAAATCGACTCGCTGAGCGAGTCGTTGATCTTGTCGTAGAATTCTTTAATTTTAAGCTTTTTTTGCCGAGCGAACGGAGCCGGCAGCGCGGCATCCGGCTCACGTCCGGAAAACAGCTCTTCAAGGTTCTCGGGGCGGCCTTCGGCTTCAGCTTCCATAGCTCTCCAAGTCTCGTCGCTGGCGAAAAGGGAACACCGGATGGGCGGCAGAATCTGACACCCGGCACAGCGCCTTGTCAAGCTCTCCGCGCGGCGCTCGGATGACTTGTTCCTGCCGAACGAGAACGATTGTACACTCGACAACGGTCAAGGTGGACGCTGCCGCGACAACCGGCAGGATTGAGGCCAACAACGGGGCCAAGAACGCGGACCAGCGAGGACGAAATTCATGATTACGTACGATTTGCGGCATGCGCTGAGAGCCGTGGTGAGAAGGCCAGGCCTCTCCCTCGCCGTCATTCTGATCCTGGCCCTGGGAATCGGCTCGACGACGACGATCGCCAGCATCGCGAGCTCCGTGCTGTTGCGCAAGATCCCCTACAAAGATGGGGAACGCCTCGTGGTCGTGCAGAACCTGACGGAGCACGATCGCACGGTTTTCCCGGCGTCCTACCTGGACGTCGAGGCCTGGCGGCAGCAGTGCACGACTCTGGACCTGATCTCTGCCGCGTCGAGCTTTCAGCAGCTCAACCTCACCGCCGGTGACCGCGCCGAGCGAATCGGGGTCGCGTTCGTCTCCACCACCTATTTCGACCTCCTGGGATTGCGTCCCATTCTCGGCCGTACCTTCGAACCCGCGGAGGAGAACCGGGCCAGCCCCATCGCCGTGGCCGTGCTGAGCCACGGCTTGTGGCAGCGCCGCTTCGGCGGCGACCCCAAGATCGTCGGCAGCAGCATCCAGGTTCAGGGCCTGTCGTTTCAGGTCGTCGGCGTCCTGCCGCAAGGCTTCCGCGACGTCTATCCGGACGTCGACCTTTACGTGCCGGTCACCATCTCCAGGCTGACGCATCGCGAAGGCTACGTCGAAGAGCGGGTGGTCCGCTGGCTGGACGTGTTCGCGCGCCTGCACCCCGGCGTCACCCTCCAGCAGGCGCAGCAGGAGATGACGGCGGTCGGCCGCCGCCTGGCCGTCACCTTCCCGGCGAGCAACGAGGGCTACACGATCGGCATCAAGCCGCTGCGTAAATTCCAGTTCGACTACGATGGCACTCAGCGGGCCATCTTCACCCTTCTGATCGGCGCGCTCTTCGTCCTCCTCATCGGCTGCGCCAACGTCACCAACCTGCTGCTGATCCGGGCGGTCGAGCGGCGCAAGGAGGTGGCGTTGCGGCTGGCGATGGGAATCACCCGCCTTCGCCTCGTCCGCCACTTCGTCCTCGAAGGCGCCGTCCTCTGCCTGGCCGGCGCGGCGGTCGGAGTCGGGTTCGCCGTCTTCGCGGTCAGGATTCTCGGCAAGTTGGGCAATGCCGCCTACGGCCTGCCCGCCTTCATCGAGTTTTCGGTGGACCTGGAGGCGATGGCGGTCGCGGTGGCGCTCTGCGTCTCGATCAGCTTCCTGCTCGGGATGATTCCGGCCCGCGAGAGCATGAAGGTCAGCCTCCAGGAATCGCTGCAGTCCGAGGGCAAGGGGCACAGCCAATCGGCGGGAACGGCGTTTACCCGCAGCTTCCTCGTCGTTTCGGCCGTCTTTTTCTCGGTCGTCCTGCTTATCGGGGCCGGACTGATGATCAAGAGCCTGCGGACGATGATCGGAACCGATCCGGGCTATCGCGTCGACCGTATCGTGACGGCTCGCTTCGAGCTGCCCACCACCCAGTATCACACCGACGAGCCGGCGTACCTGTTGTACCAGCGGCTGCTCGACAAGGCGCGGGCGCTGCCCGACGTCAAGGAGGCCGGCCTCTGGGCGCCCGGCATGATCGGCTCCAGCCTGTACATCAAGTTCCTGGTCGCGGAAGGGCGGTCGCTCGAAGCCCCGGCGGACAAGGTCAAGGTCTACGAGCACCGGATCTCGCCCCATCTCCTTCGCGAGTTGGGGATCTCCCTGCTCCAGGGGCGCGACTTCACCGAGCAGGACGACGCGAAACACCCCCTGGTCGCCATTCTCAGCCGCTCCGCGGCGGAGGCGATCTGGCCGGGCCAGGATCCTCTCGGCAAGCGATTCTGGGTGGGGCCGCCGCAGAACGTCTGGGCGGCGGTGGTGGGCGTCGCCGTCGACGTCGACCAGCGCGGGCGCCTCTTCCCTGATCACGACGTCCGGCGCGACGCCTATTTCCCGCTGTTCCAGATGCGCTCGCGGACCTCGGCGGTCCTCCTCCACCTGCGCCGGGACAACCCCCAGGCGGCCCTCCAGTTGAGCGGCATCATGCAGTCGATCGCTCCGGACATCCCCGTCTACGACGTCAAGAGCCTCGCGCAGCGCCGGCACGACGAGGAGGGCAGCGTACGGCTCAACACCTACATGCTGCTCTTCTTCGCCGCTTCGGCCCTGGTGCTCGCCATCGTGGGGATCTACTCGATCCTGGTCTACACCGTGCGCCAGCAGAGCTTCGAGATCGGCGTCCGCATGGCCCTCGGGGCCGATCGCTCGAAGATCCTGCGGCACTTCGCCTGGAAGGGGGCGGTGCTCCTCGCCATCGGGCTGCTGGCGGGGCTGGGCTTCGCCCTGGGCCTGGCGAAGACGATGTCGAGCATTCTGTTTCACGTCAGTCCCTACGATCCTCTCGTCTTCCTTGCCGTGCCTATCGTCATCGCCCTCTTCTCGCTGCCGGCCATCCTCCGGCCGGCCACCAAGGCGACGCGCGCGGATCCCTCGTCCCTGTTCCGCCTCAATTGAGCGGCCGCTCCGCCGCGGCGGCGATGCGCGCCGTCAGCTCGCCGGCCAGCCGCTCGACCTGGGGCCGGCGCAGCAAGCTGTAATGGTCGCCCGGCAGCGTGCTCGCCTCGACGCCGCCGAGGGCCGCCCGGCGCCAGCCGTCGAGGATCTCCGGACCATAGGCGTCGAAAGTCTGGCTGGAGAGAAAGAGCGCCACGTTCCCGGAGTAGGGCCGGCGGGCGTAGGCCCGGCTGGCCTGGAAGTTCGCCGCGAAGGTCGCGAATAGCGGCCGTATCTCGGCGGGGCCGAAATCCCGCGGCAACAGGCCCGCCTCCTGAGCCAGGCGGGTCAACTGGTCCAGCTTCTCCGCCGCCGGCAGCCCCCGCAGCTCGTCGGAGAACCTCTCCACCATCGCCAGGTTGTGCCCCAGCAGCCGGGCCAGATCCTCGGCGAACCTCGCCACAAGCTCCTCCTCCGGCGCGGGCAGGCTGGCCTCCGCCGCCGGCGGCAGGGTGTCGATCAAGGCCACGAGGTCGACCTCCTGC
>DATIOS010000344.1:0-5849 GCA_035472915.1 Thermoanaerobaculia bacterium | reverse complement strand
CACCGGGAGAAGAGGGAGACAAGCAAAGACGCCCCAGCCGGAACCCCTCTCCCGGTGTGGGGGGTGTGGCGGGGGCGGGAGAGGGGCAGGGGTGAGGGTCTTTGGGCGGGGGATTTCTGGCGCCAAGCTAGCGCCTATGGCGATTCTCACGGTAGCGGCGCTCCGATCGCCCGCTCCAGGTCGGCGAGCGCGTTCTGAAAGTCGGTCCCCGCCTGCACCGCTTGGAGGCGCAGGTCGTGCACGGATTGCAGGCTCTGAAGCAGCGCGGCGAGCCCCGTCTGCCCCGAGCGGTAGGAGTCCTCGGCCATGGCTTCGACCTCCGCGGCCCGCGGGAGGATCTCGTCCCTGTAGCGCAGCAGGGCCAGCCGCTGGACCTCGGCGTTGGCGGCGGCGGCATAGACCTCGCTCTTCACCCGGGTCGCCGCGGCCTCGCGCTCCGCTTGCAAGCGCGCCAGCGTGGCGTCTTCGAGCCGTGCCTGGGCGCGATGGGTGAAGATGGGGAGGGTGAAGGTCAGCGACCCACGCCACCCCCAGTCGAAGTCGGGTGGAGAGTGATGCGTGACGCCGGCGGCGGCGGTGAGATCGGGAACGGCCTCGGCCCGCGCCAGCTCGGCCCGCGCCTTCTGCTCGGCAAGCCCCTGATCGAGCGCCGCGAGCTCGGTGCTGGCGGACAGGGCGAGGGCGATCGCCGCGTCCGCGGGCGGCACCCGGCCGGCTTCGAGCTCCGTGCTCACCGTAAGAGGGGCTGCCGGCGGCCGGGCCAGGAGGGCGTTCAAGTCGGCTCGGGCCCCAGCCACGAGCCCTCGGGCCTTGTCGGCCTCGCTCGCCGCCTGAGCCGCGGCCAGCTCCGACTGAAGAGCGTCGAGACGGGGAACGTCGCCGGCTTCGAGACGCGCCCGGGCGGCGTCGCGGGCGCGCTCGGCCAGCCCTTGGATCTCGGCGGTTTCATGAGCCCGCCGCTCGGCGGCGGCCAGTGCGAAGTAGGCGCGGCGCACCTGGTTGCGGGTGGTGGCCGTGAGGCGGGCGATCTCGGCCTCGTTGCTCCTCGCCTGGGCGTTGGCCACAGCGATCCGGCGTTCGCGTTTTCCGCCCCTCTCGATCGGCAGGGAGACCGTTGCCGAGTCCCGCGGCGTATCTCGCGACTCCTCGATCGCGATCTCCGGATTGGGCCGCTGGCGGGCCACGTCTCCCCGCGCCAGCGCTTCCGCCCGGCCCAGCCGCGCCGCGGCGAGGGCGGGGTTGGCGGCGAGGGAGACCGTCAAGGCCTCGTCGAGCGTCATGGGAGCCGCAGCAGCGGTGGGAATTGGAGCGGGTTGGCCCGGAAGAGGGGCCGCGCCCAGCAATGCGACGATCAGGAAAGAAGTCTTCATTCTTAACGGCCCGAGGGTTTGTGCTCCTTCGCCTCCTCTTTCTTCTCGTCCTTGGCGCTCTCGTGATGCACGCCGATCACCTTGCCGGTGATCGCGCTGACGTTGACTTCCTGGATACCCGGCTTACCCGGCACCGCGATGTCGAAGGAGTAGATCAGCTTGCCATGCTCCCGCTCAAGCTCCTCGGAGAGCACGGTACCTTTCGGCACTCGCTTCTGGGCCACGGCACGGGCCGTTTCAAGGCTGATCCGGGCCTGGCTGGCGAGGGCGGCCGGAACGTCCGAGCGGATCGGGGGTCCGGTCCGCGGCGTTTTGACCGGGCCGGCGAAGACGCAGCCCGCCGTCACCAGAGAGCAGACGAGACAGGTGAGAGTTACGATTCGTTGCGGACGCATTCCCAATCCTTTCTTGGGTGGATCGCTGATTGGTCATCAGCAGAAGTTTCTTCTGCCGCCAGAGGATGGGGCCAGGAGTCAGCCCATCCGCTTCCATCTGGCGCAGGTCCCTTCCCTCCAGCACCAGATAGACGAGGCGGGATGAGCGCCAGCGGTCCTGGAACTGGCCGGAGGTGGGAAAACGGCGGGCGCGAGTCTCCGCCGGGAGATGATCGATACCGAAGGCGAGCTCGCCCCGGTACCTGACGACGCCGATCAGGCGGCCGAGGTAGACCGGCAGGGATTGAGGATAGCAATCATAGGTGTAGACCTCGTCCTCCGGCCCGAGCCGTTGCTTGAGGAAGCCCGCGAGCGCCTGGCTGCTGCGGTCCAATGCGATTCGAGGCCCTATCGCCCAGAGGCATCCAATGAGCAGCACGGCCGCTCCCGCCATCGCCGGCAGTCCCCAGGCGCGCCCCTCCTCCATCGTTCCCCGCCGCCACCAGATCGCCGCCGCGGCGAGGGCCGCCGCCAGGGCCGGCAGGGCGAAGGCAAAGAGAAGAGGTGAGAAGCGAGGGGAAAAGATCTCGATCCGCCCCAGGGAGGCCCAGAGGAAGGGAACGATCAGGATGCCGAGTCCGAACGCTCCGGACGCGGCGCCGATTTGGAGCCACCTGCGGGCGCGCCCCTCCTGCTCCGCAGCTTGAATGACCGCCAGAGCCACCAGGATGGCGAGCGGAGGCAGCGCCGGCAGGATGTAGGGCACGAGCTTCGAGCGGGATGCGGAGAAGAACAGGACGACGAACCCCGCCCAGGTGAGCAGGAAGACGAGAGAGGGACGGTCCCGAAGCCGCTCCGGGGAGCGGCGGAGGAGGGCGGCAGCCGCCGGGAAGAGCCCCGACCAGGGAAGCACGCCCACGAGCAGGATGGCGCCAAAAAACCAGAAGGGTTGCTGCCGCAGTGCCTCGGGCGTCGCATAGCGCAGGACGTGCTCGTGAATGAAGTAGAACCAGAGGAAGTCCGGATTCCGCCGCGCCGCGAGCACGTGCCAGGGGGCGGCAATGGCGAGGAACAAGAGCGAACCGCCCACCCAGGGCACCCGCCGCAGCACGCTCCAGCGCCGGGTGACGACTAGGAAGATGAAGGCCACCGCACCGGGAATGACGATGCCGATGAGCCCTTTCGTCAGGGTGGCGAGGGCGGCAGAAATAAAGGCGCCGTACCAAAGAAGCCTCGACCGGCGTTCTCCGTCTCGCTCCTGGGCAAGCCAGAAACAGGCCAGCGCGGCGCTGAGGAAAAACGTCACGGCCATGTCGATGATCGCCGTCCGGGCCAGCGCGACGTAGAGAGGAGTGGTGCCGAGCACGATCGCGGCGAGGAGTCCCGTCCGCTTGCCGCCCATGGCGCATCCCAGAAGCCAGGTGAGCCCCAGGCCGGCGAGCCCGAAGCAGGCGCCGGTCAGGCGGGAGGCCACCTCGGGGCTGGGGAGCGCAGCGGTGGCGGCGGCGTTCAGCCAGTAGTAAAGAGGTGGCTTTTCAAAATAAAGCACGCCGTTGAGCCGCGGCGTTACGAAGTCGCGGCTCGCGAGCATTTCGCGCGGAATTTCCGCATACCGTCCCTCGTCGGGATCGAGCAGGGGAACGCTTCCCAGGCCGCCCAAGAAGAGAAAGAGGAAACCGCAGCTCACGAACAGGAACGCCCTCAGCTGAATCTCCTTGGGACAGCCGGCCCGGGTGCCGGGCGCGGACTCTCAAGGCGCTCATGCTAGGGACGCTTCAATGAAGAGACGATGAATGCGTGGCCGCTCCGGTCAGCGTGATCTCGAAACAACCTTCTTGCAGTCGGGCCGCTTTCCCGAGATCCAGCCGCTCACAGAGCGCTGCCACCAGGGCGAGCCCGAGACCCGCATGCTGTCCGTCCGAGCGTGCCGCGTCCTTACGCCAGAAGCGGTCGAAGATCCGGGGAAGATCGTCCTCGACCAGGTCCGCGGTCGAATTGCTCACGCTCAGAGCGAAGCCGGAAGGCGTCGTCTCGCCCAGGCACCGGACCGCGGATCCTGGCGAGCCATAGGCGACCGCGTTGGCGAAGAGATTGGAGAGGATCAACGCCAGCTTCTCCCGGTCGGTGACGAGGAGAAGTCCTTCCGGAACCTCGAGCCGGAAGGCCATGCCCTTCTCCCGGGCGGTGGAAGAGACGCCGCTCCAGGCGCTCGCCGCCAGCTCGCGTAGCACCACCTCGGAGGTGTGGACCGTGCTTTGCCGCGCGTCGCAGCGGGCCAGCGCCAGGAGGTTGACCACCAGGGTCTCCATCTGGAGCCCGATCGTTCGGATCTCGGCGAGAGAAGCCTGCCAGGCCGAGGAGTCCTCCGGCCACTTCAAGGCGACTTCGGTAATGGCGCGAAGCTCGGCGAGAGGAGTCCGCAGCTCATGGGCGAGGTTGGCCGAGAAGGCTCGCTCGCGGGAGAAGGACTCCTGGAGGCGCGCCAGCAAGCCGTTCAAGTGGCGAATCATGGGCACCAGCTCGGCCGGGGCGCCCGCAAGCTCCAGCGTCTCTCCCAGCGATTCGGCATCCATGGTCTCGAGGCGCCGCCCGAGGTCGTTGAGCGGTGCGAGGCCGGCCCCCACGACGATCTTGACGAGCGCCGCGGTGCCCAGTAGCAGGCCGAAAGCGACGAGCGACAGGGTCAGGTGGATGGTGCCGAGAAAGGCGTCGAGCTCCTCCCGGCCATGCGCCACCACCAGAATCGTCCGCAGCTGGTTCGCGGAGGAGCTGTGACCGGAGGGCTGCTCGGTATCCCGCAGGTGGTCCTCTTCCTGCTCCGAGAGCGGATGGAAGGTGATCTCTGCACAACGCCCCGCCCGGCCGTCCGGGAGGGTCAGGTCCCGCAGCCGGGGATGCTCCAGCGAAGCGCCCGAGCGCGGAAGATCTCGCTGGCCCAGGGAGCGCGAGCGTTCGACGACCGAGCCGTTGGCGAGCCAGAGCTCGAAATAGTCGGGGTGGCGCCGGAGCCCGAAGTCGGGCATCACCTCATCGGTGTACTGCAGCCAGACCCGCCCGGACCCCTGCTCGGTCAAGGTCGCCAGCGTCTTGGCCCGCGTGAGCAGCGCGGCATCATAGTCCCGCTTCAGGCGCGTGCTGAGCACGTGATCGAGGACCCAGCCGCCGGCTGCGAGGAGCACCCCCGTGCCGATCAGGAGGCCGGCCGTCAGACGGCCGCGCAGCGAGCTCATGGCGCGGCCTCCTCGACCAGATAGCCGAGACCGCGGCGGGTCTTGACCACGCTTTGCGGGTCCTGTGGGTCGAGCTTCTTGCGCAGCGAGTAGACGATGACGTCGACGACGTTGCTGGCGGCCTCGGAATCGAACTCGTAGAGGCGTTCCCACAGATCACGGCGGCTCACGACCTCGCCGACCCGCAACACCAGGATCTCCAGCAGGCTGTACTCGCGCGGGGTGAGCGGCACCAGCCGGCCCCGGTAGGTGACTCGCCGGGCCGCCGTGTGGACCTCGAGCTCGCCGATGTGGAGGTGGGGATTCTTGGCGTGGTACGAGCGGCGGACGAGCGCCTGAAGGCGGGCGAGGAGCTCGTCGAAGGAGAAGGGCTTTACCAGATAGTCGTCGGCGCCGCGGGTGAGACCCTCGACCCGGTCCTCCACCAGGTCCCGGGCCGACAGGATGAGGACGTGCGTGTCCTTCCCCTGGCCGCGCAGTTTTCCGAGGACGGTAAGGCCGTCGATTTCCGGCAACATGAGGTCGAGCACGATCACGTCGTACTCGTTCTCCGTCGCCAGCCAGAGACCTTCGCGGCCATCTTGCGCGGTGTCGACGGCGTAGCCTTCCCGGCTGAGCCCTTTCTGCAGGGCCGAGCGTAGACGCGGGGAATCCTCGATGAGCAGTAACCGCATGGAGGGCGTTGAGCTTACTCGCCCACCCCAGGCTCGTCAAAGCCGGCAGATTGTGCTACTTCCTTCATGGTTCCTTCATCGAACCGCCTCTAACCTAGCCCGCAAGGAGAGAGTTATGCCCTCGAGATTGATCGCATTTTTGTTTTTCATCATGCCGGTTGCACTGCTCGGCGCTCCGCCGGAGAAGGCCGCGCCCGCACC
>DATIOS010000343.1:0-12782 GCA_035472915.1 Thermoanaerobaculia bacterium | reverse complement strand
GCCTGCCAAGGGGCCGCGGGGGGAGGTGGCAAGTTATCTCTACCAGGAAGGGCTCGTCTCGGGGCTCGGCTCAAACCCCGTGGGGCTCGACCGCGGCCAGATCGGCGACACCCGGATCATCACCCTGCGCCGGGTGGGCGCGCGTGTGCTCGTCGAGCAGCCCAACCTGAAGTTTCGCGCCCTCACCGACGACCCCGCCGAGCAGCAGGCGGTGCGCGAATCCTTCGCCACTTCGGTTTTATGGGGCGGTGAAATCGCCGCGATCGAGCCGGACGGCCGGACCCTGGTGGACTTCACTTCCTTCTTGGTGCGCGATGCCCACGACATCGCCGCGCGCATGAAGATGGCCGGTCAGGGGAGCTGGTCGTTGGACGACAAGCGCAGCGCCATCGACCTCGAAGATTGTCTGGCCTTCCCCGAAAACCTTGAATTCGAGGTGCTGCTGACCTACCAGTCGGCCGATCCTGGACCGTTGGTGCGCGAAACCGCTCCAGCCGCGGGGAGTGTCACCCTGGTGCAGCACTACTCCTGGGTGCGGCTGCCCGACGACGGTTACAAGCCACGGCGGTTCGATGCCCGCGCCGGCTATTTCGGCGTCGAGTTTCTGAACTATGCGGCGCCTCTCGGCGAGCCCATCGAGACCCGCTGGTTGTCGCGCCACCGGCTGGAGAAAATCGATCCCACAGCGGCCCGTTCGCGGGTGAAGAACCCCATCGTCTACTACGTCGACAACGCCGCTCCCGAGCCGGTGAGAAGTGCCCTGATCGAAGGCGTGAGCTGGTGGAAGGAGGCGTTCGACAAGGCCGGCTTCATCGACGCCTTCGAGGTCAAGGTGCTGCCGAAGGACGCCCATCCGCTCGACGTGCGCTACAACGTCGTCCAGTGGGTGCATCGGTCCACTCGCGGCTGGTCCTATGGCGGCGGCGTCATCGATCCGCGCACGGGCGAGATCCTCAAAGGTCACGTCACCCTGGGCTCGCTTCGCGTGCGGCAGGACCGGCTGATCTTCGAAGGTCTGGCCGGCGTGGACAAGACGGGCTCCGGCGCGCCGGACGACCCGATCCAGCTCGCGCTCGCCCGCATCCGCCAGCTCGGGGCTCATGAAGTGGGGCACAGCCTGGGGCTGTCGCACAACTTCGCCGCCTCGACCTATGGCCGCGCCTCGGTGATGGACTATCCCGCTCCGCTGGTGGGAATCTCGCCGGACGGCAAGCTCGACTTTTCCAAAGCCTATGCCGTGGGCGCAGGGGCGTGGGACGACCAGGCCATTCGCTACGGCTACAGTCAGTTTCCTCCTGGAACCGATGAGTCGAAAGCCTTGGACGCCATCGTGCGCGACGGTCTTGCCCATCATCTGATCTATCTCACCGACCAGGACGCCCGCCCCGAGGGATCGGCGAGCCCGCTGGCGCATCTCTGGGACAATGGCGCCGATGCCGCCGAGGGTTTGAGGCACGCCCTCGCCGTGCGCCGCATCGCCCTCTCTCATTTCGGCGAGCACAACATCGCCGTGGGTCAGCCCCTGTCCCTGTTGCAAGAGGTTCTCGTGCCCGTCTACTTCCACCATCGTTATGAGCTGGAGGCCGCCTCGAAGATGGTTGGGGGTCTGGAGTACACCTATGCCCTGCGGGGCGACGGCCAGCCGCCGTCGAAGCCCGTGTCGGGAGAGGCCCAGCGCCGCGCTTTGGCTGCCGTCCTGGAGGTGCTGTCGCCCGAAACCCTGGATCTTCCGGAGCCGGTGATCGACCTGCTGCTCCCGCGGCCCGGCGAATATCATTCGAACGAGGAGATGTTCACGGGCCTCACCTCGCCCACCTTCGATCCCCTCTCGGCGGCAGCCACGGCTTCGGACATGGCCGTGCGGCTGCTGCTGCGGCCGGAGCGGACGGCACGCCTGGTGGACTTCCACCGTCGCGATCCGGCGTTGCCGGGGCTGGAGGAAGTGATCAAGGGTTTGGAGGACAAGACCTTCGGCGGCGCGGCCCCGAAGAAGCCTCGACTGGCGGAGATTCGCCGCTCGGAGCAGTGGGTCGTGGTGCGGCGGTTGATCGGGCTCGCGAGCGATCCCCAGGCCGCGCCGGGCGTCCGCTCGCGAGTCGAGTCCGCTCTCCGTTCCCTGGGCCGCAAGCTCGCTGGCGCCGGCGTCGCAGACTCCGCAGAAGCGGCCCAGCGGACCTTCCTCGCCGGCGAGATCTCGCGCTATCTCCAACGCTCGCAGGCTGACGCCGCAAAGCGGCCGGAGCCAATCCAGCCGCCTCCCGGCCAGCCCATCGGTGGCGCGGATTCCCTCCCTGAGGACCTGGGGGGTTGCTCGTGGGGCGGGTAAAACAGAACCGACGGTGGATCATAATCCTCTCGATCATGGCCGCCCTGCTGATCGCCGCCGCCCTCACCTGGTCCCTGCGGCCAGCCGTGTCGCGACCCGTCGCCAAGGCGCCTTCAGCGGCCGAGGCCACGGTGCCTCACGCGCCCGAGCGGCTGAAGGTGAAAATCCTCGCCACGCGCCACCACGATCCGGCAGCCTTCACCCAGGGGCTGCTTGTGTACAAGGGCTCGCTCTACGAGAGCACGGGTCTCTACGGCTCCTCCAGCCTGCGCGAGGTGGATCCGGTTTCGGGCGCGGTGAAGCGCAAGATTGACGTTCCCTCGGAGTTTTTCGCGGAAGGCTTGGCGCTGGTGGACGACCGTCTGATCCAGCTCACCTGGAAGGAGCAGAAGGCCCTGGTTCACACCCTCGCCGGATTCTCGCCCGCGGGCGAGATGCGCTACGAAGGCGAAGGTTGGGGCCTTTGCTGGGACGGCAAGCGGCTGGTGATGACCGACGGTTCCGACAAGCTGACTTTCCGCGATCCCAAGACCTTGGCTTTCCTCGGCGAGGTGACGGTGACCCGCGCCGACCGCATGGGCGAGCAGGTGTTGAACCTCAACGAGCTGGAGTGCGTGGACGGCGTGGTTTACGCCAACGTCTGGCAGACCGACGACATCCTGCGCATCGATCCCAAAGATGGGCGGGTGACGGCGGTGATCGACGCTTCAGGTTTGCTGACGCCCGAGGAACGGCAGAAGACGGACGTCCTGAACGGCATCGCCTGGGACCCGCAGCGCAAGATCTTCCTCATCACGGGCAAGCTGTGGCCAAAGCTGTTCGAGGTCACTTTTGTGCCGGCGGTGCCCGCGGCACCGGGCGGCTGACTGGGGTCAGTCGGTTCAGCCGACGGGGGCTTCGATTTTCAGCATCCGGCCCCAAGCCTGGCGCAAGGTCTCGGGCAAATCGAGCTCAGGGAAGATCTCTCGCACTTCGTCGCGGCTGACGTAGTTCCAGATGTCGTCCCACTGGGCGTAGCGCAGGAGGTGGGAAACGACCCAGGCGCGCTGCTCCCGGGCGCCTTGACGTAGGAGGTGCCGGACCTCGTCTTCGGTGACTCGCTGATCGGGGAAGAAGTAGAGGGACTCGATGCGATCGACGCCATCGCGGCTGCGCCCTGATCCATGCATTCACAAAGTATATAGGTCTCTCCCGGATTGGCAAGGTCGCGAAGCGGGCCGGAGGAGCGCCGCCCCTTGACCGCGCTGCGGCGCTCCGCTAGATTCCCTCCTGCACTTGCCATCGAGCGGGCATAACTCAGTTGGTAGAGTGCAAGCTTCCCAAGCTTGATGTCGCGGGTTCGAGTCCCGTTGCCCGCTCCAATCTGCTCTCCAACCGATCCCAAGGGGGCCGGACTCGTCCGGAAGCCATGTCGATCTTTCGCCGCGAGACCACCGCACCATCTGCCGCCGGCTCCGGCGGCTCCGCCGAAGCCTCGGGCTCCGCTCAGAGGCACCGGCTCACCCATATCGCTGCGGGCACCCGCTTGCACGGCGAGGTCAGCGGCGCCACCGAGCTGTTGGTGGACGGCGAGGTGGCCGGCGAGGTGCGGGTGGATGCGCCCGTGATTGTAGGCGCAGACGGCGTCGTCGAGGGGCCCATCTCGGCGCCCGCTGTCAGAGTGGGAGGCCGCGTGGTGGGAGACATCACGGCCACGGACCGGGTGGAGGTGCTCGCCACCGGCGGCCTGGAAGGCAACATCTCCGCCCCCCGCGTCGTCATCTCCGAGGGCGCCTTCTTCAAGGGCCGGATCGAGATGACCAAGGCCAAGGAACCGCCGCCGGCCAAGAAGGCCAAGCCCGCGCCCGAGCCGGCGGGGTCATAGGACTATATCGCGGGGGTCCGGCAGAGCAGGTAACGCCTCCCCCGTCACCGCCCGCCACAACTCCCTGAGATCCTCCGGCACCGGCGCCTCGAAGCTCAGCGGCTCGCCGGTGTCCGGGTGTTTCAGGGCCAGTCGCCAGGCGTGCAAGGCTGGCCGCGGAAAGTCGCGCAGGACGGGTTGAATGGGCCGGGGGAGGGCTTTCCAGCGGGCTTCGCCGTAGACGGGATCTCCCACCAAGGGATGCCCGATGTGCTTGAGGTGGACGCGGATCTGGTGGGTGCGGCCGGTCGCGAGGTCCATTTCCAGAAGCGAGATCCCAGCTTTAGCGGCGATCGTCTTGTAGCCGGTGCGAGAGGGGCGGCCGCTGGTGCGGACCGCCATTTCCATGCGCTTCTGAGGGTGGCGGCCGATGGCGGCCTCAATCGTTCCGGTGGTGGGTGAGGGCGAGCCGTAGGCGATCCCCAGGTAACGTTTCGAGACCTCGCGGGCTGCGAAGGCACGGGCGAGCCGGGCGTAGGCTGACGCCGTCCGTGCCACCACCAGGACACCGCTCGTCCCCAGGTCCAGGCGGTGGACGATGCCGGGCCGGCCCGGACCGCCCACGCCCGCCATCTCGGGGTAGCGGTTGAGCAGGCGATGGGCGAGGGTACCGGTCGACCGGCCGGCTCCGGGGTGGACGGTGAGGCCCGCCGGCTTGTCGATCACCACCAGTGAGGAATCTTCGTAGAGGACGTTGAGCTCGCCGGCTTCGGGGATTACCCGCTCTTCCTTGGGCTCCGGCGGCTCGCACTCCACCTGGTCTCCCGATGCCAGGGCGGCTGATGGCTTGGCCGGGTGTCCGTTGAGGCGGACGAGGCCGCCCTCAATCCAGTGCTGGATCTGATTGCGAGGGACGCCCAAGCGGGCCGCCACGTGGCGATCGAGGCGCTCGCCTTCGGCCTCAACCATGATCGTCCAGGTTTTCACTGGACAAACATCCTATCTGAAGCCAATCCAGAGGGCCTTTGTAAAGTTTCTGCCAGGTCGTGCCCAAAAACGGATTTCTGGCCTGTGATTCGCATCTCCAATCGCATGGAGGGCAAGGAACAGTGACAGAAGGAGACAGAAGATGATCAGTTACCACAGAAACTCGACCCGCATCCTTGCCGCGGGTCTGGCGGTGGCCGGACTGTTCTTCGGCCTGACCGCGACCGCACTCGTCCCTAAAGATGAGGGGACCCCTTTGAAGCTCGTCTCGTTCGCCATCGACCTGGGTACTTCGAACCTCTCGCGGCGCCATCGGCTGGGCGTCGTCGGACCGCGACGGGCCGGACTCGTGGAGATCAACATCGACCGGTGGTCTTCGGATCAGGAACGCGACTCACTACTCGACACGCTACGCACCAAGGGCGAAAACAGCCTGCTGACCAGCCTCCAGGGGACGCAACGCGTGGGCTTCATCCGGACGCCGGACCGTCTTGGATGGGACCTTCATTTTGCCCAGGAAACCCCCACGGCCGACGGCGGCAAGGACATCGTCATCGCCACCGACCGGCCGATCCGGTTCTGGGAGGCTGCCAACTTGACACGCACCCTCCGCTATCCCTTCACGGTGATCGAAATCCACCTGGACAAGGACGGCAAGGGCGAAGGGCGAATGTCCGTGGCTGCCAAGGCGTCCATGACCAAGGACGGCAAGACTCTCGAGCTCGAAAACTACTCGACCCAGCCCGTGATCCTGGAGAAGGTCGCCGAGCAGAAGTAGCCGCATTCAAACCGTTTCATCCTAGGTCCGCAGCGCGGAGCCGGGCGATCGTGCCGGCGCCGCGCTGCGGAATTGGAGGGGAGATGTCGAAACCAGGAATCGGATTTATTGGTTTTCTATGGCTTGCGCTGCCCGTTCAGCTCCTGGCTGCCCCGCCGGGAGCGATAAACCTCAATACTCTCGCCTCGGCGAGCGGATCGTTCGAAAGGATTGCGGACCAGGTAAACCCCTCGGTGGTGCAGGTCTTTGTGAATGGTTATGGTTTCGTCCGCGGACCGTCCGGCGTCCTGTCCAAGCAGGCGGGCACCGCTTCAGGAACGGTCATCGATGCCGACGGGCTGATCGTGACCAATGCCCACGTCGTCGCGCGGGCGACGAGAGTGCAGGTTCTGGTGCCGTCCAGTGCCGCCCCGGGCTCGCGGCAGGCCGCGCTCGCCGTGCCGCAGGGAGTGAAGCTCGACGCCGAGGTGGTTGGCATCGACACGGCGACCGACCTCGCGGTGCTCAGAATTCCGGCCCACGGGTTGCGACCGCTCGAATTCGGCGATTCGAGCCAGCTCAAGCAAGGTCAATTGGTTCTCGCCTTTGGCTCTCCGCTCGGGCTTGGCAACACCGTGACCATGGGAGTCGTGAGCGCGGTAGCCCGCCAGCTCGAGGCGGACGACGTGCCGGCCTACGTGCAAACGGATGCGCCCATCAATCCCGGAAATTCGGGCGGGCCGCTGGTCGACACGGAGGGCCGGGTGGTGGGCATCAACACGATGATCCTCAGTCAGTCGGGAGGGAGCGAAGGCGTCGGCCTCGCCATCCCGAGCAACACCGTGCGCTTCATTGCCGGCGAGTTGCGCACCAACGGCCGCGTCCGCCGGGTGGTGATGGGAGTTGAGGTGCAGACGGTGAACCCGGTGATGGCTGCAGCGCTCAAGCTGCCGCAGGCCTGGGGAGTCATCGTGTCGGACATCGATCCCGATGGGCCGGCCGCCAAGTCGGACCTGCGAGTCGGGGACGTGATCCTGAACGTTGACGGCAAGAGAACGGCCAACGTTCGCGAGTTCGCGATCAATCTCTATCCCCATCCGAACGGCTCGACCCTGGAGCTCGGCGTACAGCGCGGAACCGAACAATTGAGGCTCCAGGCCGGGGTGATCGAACGCCCGGAAGACCCCAGGAGCGTGCTCGACCTCGTGCGGCCTGACAGGAACCTCGTGCCCGAGCTCGACGTGCTGGGAGTCGACGTCGACGAGAAGCTGGCGGCAGCTCTACACCCGCTACGCCAGGCGAGCGGCGTCTTGGTGGCGGCGATGTCGGCCGACGCCGTGCCTCCGGCGGACCGCTTCCAGCCCGGCGACATCATTCACGCCGTGAACCGTACGCCCGTTCATTCTCTCGCTGAGCTGCGCCAAGCCGTGGCCGGCCTCAAGGATGGCGATCCGGTGGTGGTGCAGATCGAGCGCGGCGGCATTCTCACCCTGCTCGCCTTCGAGATCGATTGATTTTCTAGTCCGCCGGGGCCGGGGCAGGGGCGGGGATCTCGCGGTGGTGCGGCCGGAAGCTGTCGATGGCCATCAGCACGATGCCGATCGAAATGGCGCTGTCGGCGACGTTGAACGAGGGCCAGTGGTGGGTTCCCACGTAGACGTCGATGAAGTCGGTGACGGCGCCGCTCGTCACCCGGTCGATGAGGTTGCCCACCGCTCCCCCCACCACCAGCGCCAGGGCCACCAGCAGCCAGCGGTCGCGCGACGGGGCGAACCAGAAGTAGAGGGCGACGGCGGTGAGAGCGCCGAGGCCGAGGAAGGTGAGCAGCCAGCCGCTGCCGCCGTCGGAGGCGAAGAGGCCGAAGGCCACACCGGTGTTGCGCACGTGGGTCAGGTTGAGGCCGGGGATCAGCGGGTCCGCCCCGTGGTGGGGGAGATGAACCTCCACCAGCCATTTGGTCCACTGGTCGAGGACGATCACGCCGACGGAGACCAGCAGGTAGCGCAGCTTGCGCCAGCGGCCCTCAAAGCGGGATTGGACGTCTTCGGCTTCCACGGTAGCTCTTCCCTTCCAAAAAAATCGAATCACGCTCGGCCAAAATGCTCCCGGGCAGCGCTCGCCACCGAGCTCAGATTGGCCGGGTTTTGAAACAGCCGGATCGCCGCCACTCCCGCCGCTCCCGCCGTGGCCAGCTCCCCGAAGCGCTCTAGTGTAACCCCTCCCAGGGCGTAGACGGCAACGCCCACTCCAGCCGCCCGGGCAAGGGTCGCGAGACCCTTGGGCTCTCCCTTGCCGGGAGTGGCATAGACCGGGCCGAAGGCCACGTAGTCCACTCCCTCGGCGTGCGCCCGCTCGACCTCTTCAAGGGAGTGCGTCGACCGGCCGAGCAGGACGTCTGGGCCGAAGCGGGCTCGAAGCGGCGCGGCGGGCAGGCCATCGGCCGGCAGGTGAGCGCCGTCGCCTCCCGCCGCCAGGGCGATGTCGACCCGGCCGTTGACCAGCACACGGGTGGTGGACGGTAGGGTTTGCCGGGCGAGGCGAGTGAGGTCGTAGAGCGCCCCATCCTCCAGGTCCTTCTCGCGAATCTGGACGGCGCCTATCCCCGCAGTCCCCACGGCGTGCAACCAGTCCGTCATGTCCTGGCCGGTGGATTGGAGGGCGCGCCGGTCGCTGATCGCCAGCAGGCTAAACGTCGGGGGCACGCACCCTCCGCCGGAAGATCAGCTCGTCCAGGTCGTGGGCCCCCCAGATCAGGTGGATGAGCCCAAAGCCGGAGACGGCGGCGCGGGTCAGGGGGTGAAGACAAAGGAGGCGCAGCGATTCGACGTGGATCTGGATCAGGGTGCGATCCCAGATCGGGCTCCAGGGAGCCATGACGAGGAAGGTGCCCGCCTCGACGCAGTAGAGGATGAAGAGGACGCGGAACAGGAACGATGCACGCATGAGAGGGGGGAATTGTAGTCGAAAGACCCCCTCATCACCCCGGCCCTCTTCTCCCATTGCACTCCCTTCCGCCCCAGACCCTCACCCCTGCCCCTCTCCCGACCGCCCCATCCCCCTCCCCGGGAGAGGGGTACCCCTGGGGCGTTTTTGGCTGTTCTCCCTCTTCTCCCGGTGAGGGGGTGGAGGGGGTCGGGAGAAGAGGGCCGGGGTGATGAGGGTCTTGGGTGGGGGTGCTCCCCGAGGCGTCGAGATCCGCCCCGAAGAGGCGTTCGGGGCGGATGGGCTGGTCCATCTGGCGAAGTGGCCTCAGTTGCCCCGCGTAGGCGGCGGAGGCTGTGGCTTCTCCTTGGGCTTCTCGGGCTCCTTGTTCCGCTCGGCCTTGGGCTTCTCAGGCTCGCGCTTCGGCTCGACCTTGGGCTTCTCGGGTTCACGCCTGGGCTCGAACTTCGGCCGCTCGGGCTCGCGCTTCGGCTCGACCCTGGGCCTCTCCGGCTCGCGGTTCCGCTCGACCTTCGGCGTCGCGGGCTCGCGGTCCTGATCGGCTTTCGGCTTCTCCTGGACGCGGGTCCTGTCGGGTTTGGGCGCGCTGCCGTCCGAGTCCGGGGTGGGACGCGTCCAGGTGGGCCTGCCGTGGTCGACCGGTGGCCGCCGGCGCTCCTCGGTGGTGGCGGGACGATCGGGCCGATCGGGCCGATCGGCAGGGCGCTCGGTTCGCGGCGGACGGCCATCGTCCAGGGTTGAGCGCCCGGGCTTCGGATCGCCCGGCTTCGCGTCCGACCCGGCCCGGGGTTTGGGGGCGCCGCCGTCGGCGTTGGGAGCGGGCCGGCCGGGCCGCTCGTGGGGCCGGGGCCGGCCGTTGTCCACCGCGCCGTTGTCCGCCGGGCGTCCGGAGTCGACGGGGCGTCCGCCCCGGGCGGGCTTGTCGCCGGGCTTGCTCCCCGGGGCTTGTCCAGCCGTGCCGGTCCGGGTCCAGGTGCGATCGCCGGCGGGGCGGCCATTCCCACTCCCATGACCGGCGGGGTTCGGCCGGCCGAGGGTGCTGGGCTTGAAGGGCGTGCCGTCCTGTCCGTGGCCAGCGCCTTGAACCGCCACGGTGTGCACGATGTCGGTGGGTAACTGGGGTTTGCGGGCGATGAACTGCGTCACGTCCGGCACCTCGCGGCCGCCGACTCCGACTCCGCGACCGTCGCGCGGACCTCTTCCTGGGGTGCCGTTGGGACGGACGTCGAGAGCGTGGAGCACCGCGCCCTGATCGTGCCAGGTGTTGGGGCGCAGGGGCTTGGTGTCGGTGGTGATGACTCCCCGCTCGAGGCCTCCACCCCGCAGGCGCTCGACAGGAACGGCGTAGCGCTGCACCTCGCGGCGGCCGTCCCAGTAACCGCGGCGATAGCCGGCGCGGTAGCCGTCACGGAAGTAGCCGGAGCCCACGAAGCTCCAACGGTCGAACAGCCCCCAGTCGCCGCCTGCCCAGCCGTAGACCCCCGAGCGGAAGCCGAAGTTGCCGCCGAAGCGGGAGCCGTAGTAGCTGGTGTAGAAGCCGGTGGGGCACCAGCCGACGTAGCTGGGTCCCCAATACCAGTAGACCCAGGCCGGCGACCAGACGTAGCCGGGCTGCCACACCCAGCCGTAGCCGTCGAGGTAGTTCCAGCTTCCATAGTGGAAGGGCACCCAGCCCCAGGGCTCATAGGCGATCCAGGTCAGCCCGGCCGGCGTGTAGGCCCAGCGGCCGTGCCAATAGGGGCGCCAGCCGGCCTCGACCCGCGGACGCCAGTAGCGCGTGTTTTCGACGGTGACCCAGGAGCCGTAGCTGGCGAGCGACGAGGCCTGGTAACGCAGGTTGTCGTCGAGCTCGCCGGGCCCGGCGTTGTCGGCCGTGCGCAGCGCCGAGGCGGCCTCGTCGTCGAGGCGGCGGGCCCAGCGCTCCAGCGAGTCGAAAGCTCCCGCCTGCTGGACGTCGATGCCCGCCTCCTGGTTATTTCCCTGAGCAGTGCCGCTCTCGATCGCGGCCTCCTCGTCCGCCCGCACGGTTTCATCGCCCTGATCGGTCACCACCTCCGCCGTGCCGCGGCGGACGACGACCTGGCTGAAGCCGTCACGCTCGGTGGTGACGCGGTAGACACCATAGTTTGTGACGTAGATGGTGGCGTTGGAGGTATCGATGCGCGGCAGCTGATCGCCCAGGGAGTCCTGGGTGACCGCGAGCTGCACGTTGCCCTCGATCAGGCGGATGACCGTCGCCTGGTCGTCGCGGCCGGTTTCCCCGGCCTGCCGCTCCACCACCAGCTCGCTGCCGCCGTCGACGCGCAACAGGTTGTGATCGGCGAGAACGATCTCGACGTGCGCGCCCCCGGGCACATTGAGGTGGTCGCCGGTGAGCAGCGGCTGGTTGATCTCGACGCTTGCGCGCTCGCCGTCGGCCGGCGTCAAGGTGGCCGCGCCCTCGACGACGCGGAAGTATCCATAGCTACCTGCAGTATCCGGCTCGGTCGTCTCATCCGTCTGAGCTGCCGCGGGCACCGCCAGTGCCGCGAGCACCCCGGTAACCAGCGCCAGACGGAGCACGGCTGTCTTGATGAGAGTGTTCATGATCTGGTTTCTCCATAGTGGACGACATCGCCCACTGAATCTGCTTCCAATCGATTTGTCAAAAAGAGCAACTTCCATTCCAGGGTCAAAATTCCGCGGCCGGCGGCTTCTGGAGCCGTTCCAGGGCGTCCCCACCGTTCCCTGGAGCGGGGTCCCACAGGGGGCGCCGATCCTGGCCGCACCTGGTTATAATGGGGCGCTCTCGACAGGCGGCGGTGTCCACCTCAGGCGTCACGGGCGTCCCCCAGGGCGGCAGCGGGATCAGGTTCGGAGATAACAATAGCGTGGCCATCAAATGGTTTGGCGGCGGCAAGAAGGCGCCGGAGGCCCAGGAGCACAGCATTGACGACCTCATCGTGCTCGAGCTGTACGAGGAGGCGGGGGAGCGTTTGCGGGCGCGGCTCAAGGACAACCCCGACGATCTTCATTCGCATCTGAAGCTGGCGGAGGTCTACACCCAGCTCCGGCAGCTCGAAAAGGCGGTGGTCGAGTACGGCTTCGTGGCGGAAGAGTACGCTCAGGACGGCTTCTACGACAAGGGGATCGCCCTGCTCTCGCGGGCCATGAAGCTGGCCCCCTTCGACCCGTCGCTGGCCAAGGGGATCGAGAAAATCCAGCGCGAGAAGGACCTGGAGCACGTGCGCAGCCTCGCCTTGGAGGGGGCTGAAGCAGGCTGGCGGCCAGGGAGCCGGCACCTCGATGCTGGAGCTGCGGCGTCTTTGGGGCTTCCTCACCGCGAGCAGCCTGGTGAGACACCTGCCCGGCGAGCAGCTCAAGCGCCTGTTTTCCACCATGGAGATGGTGCGCTTCAATGCCGGCGCCGTGCTGGTCCGGGAGGGAAGCCAGGAGGCTTTCCTGTTGTTGATCGTCACGGGCACGGTCGAGGCCCTGATGGTGGACGACGGACGCCCCATGCAGCTCCGCAACTTCTCGAGCGGCGACCTGCTCGGCGAAGCGGCGTTGCTGGAGCGCGGCACCTGGCCCGCCGTCTACCGGGTGACCGAGCCCCTGGTGGCGCTGAAGCTCACCCGCGCGGGGCTGGAGCAGGCCCTGACCGGCAATCCTGATCCCCGCGGTTTCCTCGAGACGCTGCGCGAGCAGCACAACGACCGCGACGTCGCGTCCTCGGTGCGGCGTCTGCGGGGCGGATCTTGATGGCCATCCTCGCCATTCGCATCTATCCCGATCCCATTCTGCGGGTGAAATGCCGCCCGGTGACGGAGATCGACGCCCGGGTCAGGAAGCTGGCCGCGGACATGGTGGAGACCATGCACGCCGCGCCCGGCGTCGGTCTCGCAGCGCCGCAGGTGGGGGTCGATCTGCGCCTCGCGGTGGTCGAC
>DATIOS010000342.1:0-6811 GCA_035472915.1 Thermoanaerobaculia bacterium | reverse complement strand
GGGTCACCTGGCGCCGGGCGATGGCCCGGGCGGCGTCGATCGAGAGGACGCTTTCGACGTCCACGCCGTCCGAGAGCAGCACGGCGATCTTCCGCCCTCGACGGGTCTCCAGGCGCTTGGAAGCGAGGTACAGCGCATCGTTGAGGGCCGTGCCGCCGCTCGCCTTCACGCCGCGCAGGCCGAGGGTGAGAACCGGTTGGATGCTGGTGAAGGGAGTCTCCAGCAGGATGTGATCGGAGAAAAGCATGAGCTTTGCCTGATCGAGGGCGCTCATGCCGGCAAAAAAGGCTCGCGCCCCGTCCAGCGCCTTTTCCAGCCGGCCGCCCGCCATGCTGGAGCTGGCGTCCACCAAAAGCACGGCAGTGAAGGGAGCGTCGCCCCGGCCGAAGGTGGAGAGGGGCTGCTCCACGTCCTGATCGAAGACCGTGAAGTCGTCGCGGGTGAGGTCGAGCACGGGCTTCCCGCCGCGGTGGACGGTGACGAAGAGCTGCTGCAGCTCCACCTGCACCTCGGCGTCGGTCTGCAATCGCGGTGTGGTGATGGCAACCCTGGCCTGGGCGCCGCCGGCCCCGTGAGCCACCGCCTCCAGCTTGTGCTCCTTGTTGTCCTCGCCCGCGTCGACGAGAACGCGGAAGGGAGCCCGCTCGGCTACTCCGGCCGGCACGCCGTCGAGGAAAATCTCCACCCGCTCGACCGGCGTCGCGGGGGGAAGCACTTCCACCCGCACCTCCACCTCGCCGAGGATGGGCTCGCCCGGCCCAGGCTGAACGATGCGGATCTCGAAGGCCCGAGCTGGGAAGGAGACCAAGAGGAAGAGGACGGCCAGGATCATCCTCATGGCGCGGTCTTCTCCAGGGCCGCGGCGAGGACGGCGCGGCGGGCAACAGTCTCTCGGTCGAGGGCTGCCAGGGTGGAGGCCATGGGCTCTTCGGGCGGCAGGCTGTAGCGATGGCGGGCGGCGCCTCCGCCGCCGCCGGTCTCGGGTTTGAGGCTGGCGACGGTCAGCCTGGCAGGGCCCGTCAGCCAGCTCTTCTCCTGAAGCTCGGCCAGCAGCAGGGTGAGCTTCTCGTCGCCCGGCAGGCGCTTCAGGCCCTCGCGCAAGATCGCCTCCGCCCGGCTGGTCTCCTTGGTGGCCAGCCGCAGCCGGGCCAGCTCCTGGTAGGCGAGCGCGAGTCGCCAGGCCTCGGTCTCGTCGGCGAGGAGGGCGGTCAGCCTTTGCTCGGCCTCGGCGGTGCGTCCCATCTGGGCGAGATCGACCGCCTGGCGGAGCCTTGCCTCGCGGTGCTCCGGATGCGCGCGGAGGAGAGTCTCCAAAGGCGGACCGGCGGCGGCGTGATCGCCCCGGCGCTCGGCGTCGGCAGCCAGCTCGAGGAGGGCGATCTCATCCCCCGGATCGTCCGCCAGGACCCGGCGCAGTGTCGCCTCGCCCACGTGCCGGGTGCCGCTGCGCATCAGCTCGGCGCCGAAGGTGGCCAGGAACTGGTGTGCCAGGGGAGCGCCACCCTTGGCGGTGCGCAGCAAGTCCACACCCAGAAGGAAGACGTCGCGGGCCACCGTCGAGCCCTGGGGCCGCTGCCGCTCGGTGGCCTCTTGGTACAGCCGCTGGTGAAGTCGCAGCACGGGCACCAGACTTTCAGGGTCGACGTGGGCGAGCTCCTTTTCGGCGCTCGCCTCGATTTCCACCAGCCTCTCAACGGTCATGGGATTGGCGCGCAGGAGAAGTGAGTCCTCGAAGGGTGCCGCGGCGGCCAGAGCCTCCGCGTCGCGGCCGGTGGCGAGGAGCGCCAGGATCTCGCGGTACGTCTTGCGGGCGAGGACGCGCAGCCGGCGGCCCTCGGCAGTCTCCGGGGGAGGAGCCGGGGGCGCGACCGGAGCCGGCACCGCGGCGGTTGCGATCGTCGAGGGAGCGTCGTCAGGAAACGGCGGCGGATCGAGGGGGCCGATATCCGCCGTCCGCGCGGTGGGCCGGGGATCGGTTCCGGCGGCGGGGCGCGGCGCGGGGAGCGGAGCGTTCTTCAGGCTCGCGGGATCGGGGACGGTGATGGAGAAGTTGCGCACTGCGAGCTTCCCCGTGTCGAGATTGCGCACCAGCATCCGCAGAGAGTAAGGGCCCGGGCGCAGGTCGAGCCCGGCGAGGAAGTCGACGCCGTCCCGCTCCACGGCGGCGCGCTGCGAGGCGAGGTCGATCTCGATTCTCTCCAGGGCCGAGGCCGCGATGGCCTCGCCGGCGCCGAGGGCGTAGAGGTCTCCCTCGATCCGCAGAATGTTCTCGGTTTGCTCCGCCAGGAGCCCCTTGCCTTCGAGCCGCACCCGGACCAGGAGCCGCGCGCGATCCGCCGCGTCCGCCGGAATGGGCAGAGCCAGTGCTCCTAGAGAAATGTCCCCGCCCTGCTGGCCGCTCATCAGAAGCGCGGCGGACTCGACGCCGAGGCTGGTGGACGGAGAGCTGTGGATGGCTTCGCGTAGGGGCGGGTCTGGACGGGGGGCTGCGGGCTCGACCCGCCCTGTTTGAGGTGCCGCAACGCGCGTGGCGCCGCCTCCCTCTCGTCCGGAGCCGCCCTTCCCAGGAAATTCGGCTCGGATCACGCCCTGCGATCCGCCGAAATCGTCGCGCATGGCCACGGCCACAACGCTCTCGGTGGGATTCAGATGAAGGGTGAACTTGTAGCCCGCCGTCTGGCCTGGAGCGGAGAGCAGGTGCTCGTTGGGGATCTCGATGGGGACCTCGGCCTTGGGCATGCCCGAGATCTTCCCCTTGCCGTCCCGGGCGACCAGGGACAGCGTCACGTGCCCGGTGTGGAAGTGCTCCTGCGGCTGGATGGCAAGCGTCGCGAGGGGAAAGGTCACCAGGCCGGTGACCAGGAGCCGCCCGAGGTCGTCCTTTCCCTGCTCGTCGAAAGCGAGCTCGGCGCGCAGCGGATTCCCCTCTCCAGCGCTGCCGGCCTCTCCGGCCCACATCGTGGCCAGGGCCTGGCGCAGCAGGGGATCGCCCGCTTCTCCAGGATTACCGCCGTCCCGCCGCGTCTCGCGGTGCCGGGCCACCAGAGCGCCGCCTTTGACGGTCACTTCGACCTTGTGCGTCCCCGGTTTTCGGTTCTGCGGCGGAGCGTAGGCCACCAGGTAGGAGGAGGAGAGGTCGCGCCCCATGATTTCCAGGAACGAGGCGGGATTTGCCACGTCGACGACCACCCGCCCTCCCGTGCCCTCGGCGAGAGTGTGCATCGCCCGGCCGGAGTCCTCGGCGTCCGAGCGGGCTCCGGCGACGGGCAGGGCGAGGGCGAAGATGGAGATGCCGGCACCGTTGGCCCGGTTCACCACCTCCTGCGCCTGCGGTCCCGCGTCGTAGCGTGAGACCTCCGAGGGCGAGAAGCCGAGCTCGGGAGCCATGGTGGAGAAACGCGTCTGCCAGGCGGCGAAGAGGTCTGCTCCAGGCTGGAGCGGGGGGCCCCCGCCGATGTAGAGGAGGGCCTTGCGCTCCGGCAGGCCGCCCAGTAGGACGAGCATCTGCTGGAGCGCGCCGAAGGTGCCCCGGGTCTCCTCCGCCCGGGCGCGGGCGTAGGCCCGCAGGTTGTCCAGGGCCGCCTTCGCCTGGGACCGCGCGAGAAAGCTGGTCCCCCTCTCGTCGTCCAGCGGGTTGGCGTCGTGGATCTCGCGCTGTACGGCGCTTCTCTCCTGGGCCGTCCGCACGCCGGGGGGCAGGGCCGCGCCGAGCCGATCGAGCGCGGCCCGTAGCACGGCACGATCGCCCGTGGGCTCGGCTCGCACCTCCAACGAGTCGTCCCAGGCCGCCAGCAACACGCGGTCGCCCGGCTTCAGGCCGGTGTCGACGAAACGCCGTAACGCGGCCAGTGCCGTGGCGCGGGAGGTGACGTCGAGTGTCGTCTGGTCGAAGAAGATGGCGAGATTGAGGCGCTGCGAGGTGCCCGGCGCCAAGCCGGTGACTTCGGCGGGCTGGCCGTCCTCGACGACCTTGAAGTCGTCGCGCGTCAGGTCCGGCACCGGCCGGCCGTCGCGATCGGCGACGAAGACCTCGACCTCGGCGACGGTGACGTCGACTCGGCCGGAGAAGGTCGGCTCGGCGGCCGGGGCCTGCGCAGTTGCCTGCGCACCAACCTGCGCACCAAGGAGGGCCGGAACCAGGAGTAGAGCCGCGAAGCCGGCCTTCACTGGGGACACGAAAAGCATCGTAGCATGCGCCTATGAATCTCCTGGATCTTTTCGCCATCCCCCGCCGGCGCATGCCGGACAAGACTGCTCTTCGCTTCCGCGACGCCTCCGGTCAGCCTCAAGAGGAGACCGTCCTCACCTATGAAGGCCTTTTCGCGGCGGCGGACGCTCTGGCCGCCGGCCTCGCCTCCCAAGGCTTGCGGAAGGGGGACCGAGTTGCCTTCTTCCTCGGCAACCGGCCGGAGTTCGTCATCGCCTACCTGGCGGTGATCCGCCTCGGAGCGGTGATGGTACCGATCAATCTTGCCTACCGGCGGCGGGAGATCGCCCACATGCTCCTGGACGCCGAGCCCCGGCTGGCGATCACCGAGCGCTCGCTGCTCCCCATCCTCGACGAGCTCGAAGCGGCGGACCGCAGTTGCCTCGAACGGGTGGTTCTCGCCGAGGAGCTGGACGCTCTGCGGGACGCTCAAGCGGCCTTCTCCCCGCCTGTCGTCAGCGGCAGCGATGCCGCCATGCTCCTCTATACCTCGGGCACCACCGGGCGGAGCAAGGGAGCCATCATCACCCACGACAACGTGCTCGCGACCGTCACCGGCCTGCTGGCCGCCTGGGCCTGGGAACCGGCCGACGCGCTGCTGCTCTCCCTCCCCCTGTTCCA
This sequence comes from Thermoanaerobaculia bacterium, assembly GCA_035472915.1. Taxonomy (GTDB): domain Bacteria; phylum Acidobacteriota; class Thermoanaerobaculia; order Multivoradales; family UBA5704; genus DATARR01. The sequence goes on along the minus strand of DATIOS010000342.1, from coordinate 1,983 downwards.
CACCCACGGTCTGGTGGTGGGCCTCCACTGCGCCCTGGCCGCCGGGGCCACCGTCCACCTGCGCCGCCGTTTCGAAGCCGGCGACGCCGCGGCCGATCTGATCGCCGGCGAGCCGACCCTCTTCTTCGGCGTCCCGACCATGTACGTCCGGCTGGTGGAGGAGTTGCGGCGGCGCGGCGCGGACGACCGGGCCGGCCTCGCCCGCCTGCGCCTCTTCTGCTCCGGCAGCGCCCCGCTGGCGCCGGAGACCTTCGCGGCCTTCCGCGAGCTCACCGGGCACGACATCCTGGAGCGGTACGGGATGACGGAGACGGGGATGAACCTCTCCAATCCCTACGCCGGTCCCAGGCAGCCGGGCACCGTGGGGACGCCTCTGCCGGGCGTCTCCATCCGCATCGTGGATCGCCAAGACGTGGATCTGGCTCCCGGCGCCGAGGGGGACCTCCTGGTAGCGGGCTCCAACGTTTTCGCCGGCTACTGGCGGGCACCGGAGAAGACGGCGGAGAGCTTCGTCCACGACGACTTGGGGCGAAGGTGGTTCCGCACCGGGGACCTGGCTCGCAAGGACGTTGCGACCGGTTACATCACCTTGCTCGGCCGCAGCCGCGAGCTGATCCTGACCGGCGGCTTCAACGTCTATCCGCGAGAAGTGGAGGAGGTGCTCGCGACCTATCCGGGGGTCCGGGAGTCGGCGGTCGCAGGACGTCCTCACCCCGAGTGGGGCGAGGTTCCCGTTGCCTTTCTGGTGGTCGAAGCGCCGTTCGACGAGGCGACTGAGGCGGCTCTCGTCGCCTACTGCAAATCGCAGATGGCAGGCTTCAAAGTGCCGCGCCGCTTCGAGTATCTGGAGGCCCTGCCGCGCAACGCCCTGGGCAAGGTCCAGAAGCACCTATTACCGGGATGACTACCGGGATGATTGCCGGGATGACAGCGGCCGGGGTGATATAAGTCAAAGGTCATGAAGATTTACCTGGGCGTCGACCTTGCCGGTGAGGCTGGAAACACCGGGGTCGCCGAGATCTTCGAGAACGACGAGGGTCTCTTCTACCGGTTTCCCAACGAATCCTGGCAGGGCCACGCCGGGCTCGAGCACATCGAAGCCCATTTTCGCGGCGCGGAGAAGACGGCGGTGGATCATCCGTTCGCCTATCCCGCGCCTTGCATGCGCTGGTTTCTGGGCGGCATGGACCCAGACGGCAATGGCGATCCCTACCTCTGGCGGCGCACCGATCAAGCGCTCGCGGAGCGCCTCACCAACCTGGGAATCCGCCGTAGCGTCGCCCAGAAGAGCAGCCGCGGCACGGACATCTGGCGCGCCATCGAGTTGGCCAACCTGCTGGGGCTGCCCCGGGCCGTGGTCTGCGGCGGCAAAGGCCGGCTCTTCGAGACGCACCCCCGCGTCGCCTGGGCGCTCGTCGTCGCCAGCCTTTCGGACCGCGACACGGCGGAGGAGCTGGTCAGCGACTACAAGGGCGCGAGCCTGGACGACCGCGAGAACCGCACCAAGCAGCGGGAGCATCGCGAGAAGATGCTACGGATCTTGAGCGACGGCACGGGCCTGCGTCCCCGCCCCGAGGCGCAGAAGGACGTGGCCAGCAAGAACGACGACAACCTCGACGCTCTCATCTGCGCCTTCGTCGCCTACCTCTCCGCCTTCGCCGGCGCCGAGCGCTGCCTGCCGGTGAACGTCACCGAGGAGACCGTCCTCCTCGAAGGCGCCGCGCTGGTTCCCAGCACGGATTGGCAGGCGCGGTTGTTGATGCGGAAGAGCTGAGGGGTCTCCTGTATCACCACGAAGTTCGGAAATTCTCTAGGCGAGTGCCAGCCAATGTAGAGACGCCCCCGGGGAACCCCGTGGGGCGTCTCCGAGGCGGAGAAATCGTTCCAGTACCGATGACTATCCGGCGGGCAGACCTTCGTTCCGGACCGCATTATTTCCAGTCGAATCGGCTTGGCCGCACGTACCTTCCCCGTCCAACCTGC
>DATIOS010000341.1:0-6052 GCA_035472915.1 Thermoanaerobaculia bacterium | reverse complement strand
GGTGTAGGTCACGCTGCCGCCGATCGGCGCCGTCTGGTAGGGATTGGCGCCGACGTTGAAGCCATCGCTGGCCGAGGCGTCAAAGGTGGGGAGCTGCGGATGCAGGCCCACGTACGACGAGGTGTTCGAGGGATAGCAGGGAGACGCCGCCCCGACGCAGCTCAGGCCGAAGGTCGGCGGACTCGTCTGCGGCGGCGCCGGCAGATTGGGCGCCGGGGCGCCCGCCGGCAGCTTGGCCGCAGTGACGAAGTTGTAGAGCGTCACCGTCACACAGTCTCCGGCGTTGGCGCGGAGCACCAGCGGCTCGGGAACCGGTTGCTTGAGCGTCGAGGGCTTGGGGGTGCAGGAGGCCGAAGGCACCGGTTGACCGTTGGCGCCCTTGGGGCAGTTGAGATTCTCGATGTTGAAATAGAGGATGCCGTTGAGATCGGTGGTGCCGCCCTGCAGCGCGGTGTAGGTCAGGCTGCTCGACAGCGCCACCACGGTGTAGCTGCGGTTCTGATGCGGCGGCGTGGGTTTCGCCGGGCAGACCGGAATCGACGCGGCCTGGGCCGGATTCTGGTTCTGGGGCAGCGGCCGCAGGTCGCTGCGGCGGTCGCCGTAGGCGCGCAGGAGCGACCAGTTGCCGCCCGCCTGCTCGATCGCCGCGGCGCCCGCCATGAACAGGTAGTCGGCCTGTTTTCCCGTGCCAGTCACCGGCTTCGAAACCCAGGACGGCAGACGGAAGATCTGCTCGAAGTGTTCCGAGATGCCCATCACCTGGCTGCCGCGCCAGCCCGAGTCGTCCCACCCGGGCTGCGACAACCAGTGCACGCCGTGGATGGCGAGGTTGTGCGGGTTGATCTGGCCGGTGACCAGCGTGCGCACCTGCACGTCGTCGCCGGCGTAGGAGCGCAGCAGAGGAGTGAACGGATCGCCCGGCTGTACGTCCTTGGTCAGCGGCGGATAGGGGCCGGCCGAAGTCAGCCAGGGCCGCACCTGCGACGTGTAGACGAAGGCCAGGTCGCCGAGGGTGCCCGAGGTCGAGATCGCCGGCGGATTCTGGGTCGAGTCGATGATGCGCGGATAGAGCGGCTCGTTGCGGTAGTTCATCGAGAAGCTGTTGGAGCCGCCCGCCAGCGTGATGACTTCGGCCGCGATCTTGTTCGGAGCGTCGATGGGCTGCGTATTCCAGGTCGAGATGTTGGCCAGCACCACCGCCTTGCCCGGAGGGGTAGCGAAGACGTTGAGCGGCTGGTAGGCCACCACCTGGCCGGGGACGCCGGCCACCAGGTTGCAGGTCGGTGGAGTGGGCTTGGCCCCGGGGATCTTGAGGCAGCTCGAGATGTCCTCGTCGCTCTGCCAGGTCGCCGGCTTGCACTTGACCTGCGTGCTGTTGGAGCAGAAGCCGTAGGCGTAGCAAACGCCCGAGCCGCAACCCGCGGCCGGCTTGGTTGCGGTGGCGGGCGTGCAGGCGCCGCCGCCCGCCGAACACCAACCCTCGCCCGCGAATGGGCTGACCACGGACGACGCGAACGGCGAGTAGGTGAGCGTCGTGTCCTGTACCGCGAAGACGAACTCGCGGAAGCTGGCCTGGCTGACCGGCGTCTCGATGACCGCCTGCCAGGTGGTGGGGCCGCCGTCGCGCAGCGTCGTGCCGCCGGGGCCCGTCACCGTGCGGCCCGGCAGCGGCTGGCCGGTCTTCGGATCGACGCCGCCGAACGGGCCCCCCACCGTGCTTTCGTTGCCGTACCAGAGCGAGCCTTTCGGCTCGATCACCAGGCCGGCGTAGAGGCCCGCCTGCTGGTGGGTCGAGGGCCCGAAGTGGTCGTGGGTGAACACCGTGCGCAAAGTGCGGTCGACGGCGAGCGCCGCCGGCGGATCGTGGCGCGGCCCGTCGAACAGCGGATCGGCGTACCAGCGCTGGATGGTGGCCTGCGCCCCCAGCCAGTGGCCGCCCGGGCCGGGGCCGAAGAACGGCAGCGCCTTGGCGGTGAGCGGGACCTTCGGGCCGAGGATGTCGCCGCCCGGGGCCAGACCGCCGCCGGCGTTGATGGCGCGGATGCGCTCCGTCACCTCGTCGGGCGAGAAGGTGCCGTCCTCATAGTTGAAGCCGTTGGTGGCGCCATCGGACGAGGTGACGTCGAACTTCACCAGGTGGATGTGCTGGCCGAGGATGTCGGTCGGCGTGCGCACCTGGAAATCGTCGAGCTCGTAGACGTTCGGCACCAGGTTGGCGAGCGTGTACTCGATGCACTCGCCGGAGTTGGCGCGGAAAAACAGCGGCTCCGGCGCGCGCTTGCCGGCCAGCGTGTCCTGCACGTCGCCCCACAGCGCCAGCATGCGCTGCTGCGGGAAGTGCCAGCCTTCCTTGTTGAACACGGCGTCGAGCTGGATGTCCGCCGCCTTGTAGCGCCGCGTCACCAGGCCCGGAGGCTTGCCGCCGGCGCGGCTGAAGTTGATGCAGGGATCGGCGTAGGGCGCGCCGGCGACGGCCGGCAGACCGTTGAGGATGAACTGCGCCGGCTTCGGCTTCGGCTCCTGGGTGAAAGTGGCATGGAAGCGCTGGCCGTGGATCGTCATGGCGAGCTGCTCCACGCCCGTTCCCGCTTCGGGCAACTGGAAAGCCGAAACCTTCTCCAGCGTCTTGCTGAAGTCGACCGAATTGAGCGGCGGCGTCGTGGCGCAGCCGCCTTTCTTGGGGTCGGCGCAGCCGCGGATCAGGTGGCGCGGCAGACCGCCGTCGAGGGTCGCCGACTTCGGATCGTCCGGATTCTCGTGCGCGAAGTCGAGCGGCGGATGCGGCGCCCGCTGGCCGGCGATGCCCGGAATGAAGAACGGATAGCCGGGGTTGGCGTAGAGCTTTGGATCGAGCTTGGCGGTCGAGAAGGGCGAGACGCAACTGGCGCCCTTCGGGTCGCAGACGACGTACTGCGTGCCGTCCGCGCTCAGCTTGACGGGCGCCGGCACCGGCGCCATCGCCAGCGAGGGCAGCGGCACCACGGCGGGGATCGGCGTGCCGGCGGCGATCTCGCCGTCGGGCAGCGCGCGCTGGCCCGGCACCGGCTGCGCGTTTTTCATTGGCGTGCCGGTTTCGAGCACGTCGTGGACGCGCCACAGCGACCACATACCGCCCGCGAAATGCGGGTAGAAATGGCAGTGGAAGATCGAGTCGCCCACCGTCTGGTTGACGTTGCCGGAGCCGTTGTAAACCATTTCCAGAGTGAACGCCGAGCCCGGCCCGAAGGTCTGGCTGTCCGTGTAGTAACCGTTCGGCGTGTCCGGCGAGTGGAACCACTGGTGCGCATGCTGGTGGTGGACGTGGTGGAGGTCGACGCCGGCATGCAGGATGCGGAACTTGGTGTGGTCCGAGAGGTAGCTATGGTAGACGTTCGAAGGATCGTCCGGATAGAAGGCGCGCGTCGCCTTCTGGGGGTTGTCGCAGGTGTACTTGCCGGTGAACGAGCAGGTGCCGAGGAACGTCGCCTGCCGCGCTTTCGACGCCGTGGTCGACGTCACCGGACAGGCCTGGTTCGGCTTCGCCAGATCAGGGTCGCAGGCCGTCTTGTTGTCGTCGCACAGGCCGCCCGGCGTGCACGAATCGGTCGCCGGGTGGTCGACCACCATCGCCGGATCGCCCACCGCCCAGGAGGTGAGGAAGAACTCCTCGTACTTGCAGCTCGGGCAGTTGCCCATGGGGCCGACGCCCAGGCGGTTGGCCAGGATCTCCGAGCCGATGCCGCCGGCGCCGTAGTTGAACGCGAAGTTGTCGGCGCCGTTGCCGTCGACGTTGAGGCCGTTGGAGTACATCTGATCGAAAGCCTGAATCGCCTGGTACAGCTCGTGGTAGATGATGGTGAACTCGCGGTAGGGCTGCAGGCGGTCCGGCAGGGCGTAGGCGGGATTGAAGACCGGCGCCAGGGAGGCGTCCGCCGGGAACGGCCCCGGCTGCCCGTCCTTGCCGCGGCCAGTGATCATCGCCGTGAGATCGCCGTGGACGATGCGGCCGCCGAAGGGACAACCCTCCTTCGCCTCGTTGGGGCAGGTGAGCATATTCAGGATGGGCAGCCCGGCTCGCGGGTTCCCATCCGGGTAGATGGCGTGATAGTCGAGGATCGGCTGGCCTGCCGCGGTGGAGCTCTTGGTGGCGAGCTTGAGATCCTCGGCGGTCACCTGGCTGCGGTACCACTCCGCTCCCTGCGGCTCGACGTGCACGGCACCGAAGAGACCGAAGGCGAGCGTACCGCCGTCGGCGTTGACGGCGCCACCGGGGTTCGAGTAGGTGTCGCCGGTGCTGTAGAGCAGAAAGCTCCCCTCGTGGGCCGCGTAGAGGGTGTAGATGTGAGAGCCGCCCGGGTTCACCAGGCTGCTGGCGTTGGCCCCCACCCACGAGCCGTCGTCGGCGGAGTCCTTCACCCACTCCATTCCCTGCACGTGCACCGACGCCGCGCGGGTGGAAGGCTGATTCTCGGTGTTGCCAGGGGGCACGGTCTGATTCTGCGCCGTGGCATGGAGCAGATTGACGAAGGTGATCTCCAGGCACTGCCCCTGATTGACGCGCAGCACCAGCGGGCGCGGGCGCTTGCCGGGCCGTAGCATCACACTCCCGGCGCTCGGCGGACCGACGGCGCAGGTCGCCTGGCCGTCTTTCACCGGGCCGCCGGGGAGGCAGACATCCTGCGCGAGGGCGAAGATCATGCCGTTCGGCAACGCGGCGCCCAGCCGGTTCAGCACGATCGATTGGTCGAGGGCCACGACGTCGGCCTTCACCAGGCCGCCGTTGCCGGGACAAGTGTGCTCACCCGCGGCCTGGGCAAAAGGTGCCTGACTAGGAACGGCAGCGGTCACTCCTTGCGGCGCGACGGCGAGGCCAACCAACATCACGACAAACGGCACGAGCTTCGCTCTCATGACGAGATCCTCTCCTCCCCACAGAAGCATGCTCCACGGCCCGCGGGGAAAGCCATGGATCCAGCCGAATCAAGCTTGAAATTCTGTAGCCGGTGAAGCGGCAGCCATTCTACTGCAAGTGGAGAGCAACCGGCGTGCCCGGCGCGCCACCCTGTGACCGGAACGGATCCGGGCCTGGCGAGAGCCGGACTGACGCGTCACTGACGTGTCGGCGAGGGGAACTGACGCGTCAGCTCCAGGATCGCGCCGAGCGCCTGCTCGACGGAAATGCGCCCCAGGTCGTTCTCCGTGGCATCGTAAAGCGCCACGCAACTCGCGCTGGCCGGACGCGAGTGGACAAGCTTCTCGCGCTGTGCGAAGTAGAGGGCGGGCACGCCCAGAGCGGCGGCGAAATGGAGTGGCGCGCTGTCGTTCGTCACTGCGAGGTGGGCCCGCGCCAACAGTGCGGCGAAGACGTCCAGCGGGTCCTGGCGGACGTGGATGGACCGGAGCCCGTCCTTCCCCGCCGCCAAGGCGGTCACCGCGGCTTCGATTTCGCGCAGGAGTGAGGCCTCGTCCGGGCTGCCTTCGACGAGGACCCCGAGATCGAGCTCCGCCGCGAGGGCAACCGCCAGCCGGCCGAAGCTTGCGGTAGGCCAGCGCTGCGACGAGTAGCCGCCGGGCGAGAGCACGGCGAAGGGACGGCCCGCGAGACCGAGGCCGGCCAACAGCTCGTCAGCCCGCCGCCGAGCCGCCTCGGTAACATGAAGCTCCAGCCTCTCGTCGAGCTCCGGAGAGCCCGCAATCAAAGGGTCCAAAGCATGGAGGAGAAGCCTTGGGCTGGGCATCGTCCCCCAGAAGAACCACCCTTCGTGAGTCGCAAGCTCCCACGGCCGGCGGGAGTCGAGAAACCCGTCGTGATACTCGAGGTTGATCCGCCGCGGCACGCCGGCCGCAGCCATCGCCTGCATCAGCCAGCGGCTTTCCGATCGCCGGGCGAATGCGAACAGCGCGGCGTCGAATGAGCGCCCGGCGAGGGCCGCGAGGGCTCGCCGCCGGCCCTCTTCGCCCTCGCGAGGGTGATAAACGATCAGTTCGGCAAGGTGAGGATTCCCCACCAGCACCGTACCCGCGACAGGCGGTCCCACGAGTGTCACTTCAGGCCGGCGAAAGAGCACGTGGA
>DATIOS010000340.1:0-7467 GCA_035472915.1 Thermoanaerobaculia bacterium | reverse complement strand
CTTGCCGATGAAGGTGTGGACTCCCGGGGTGTCGAGCACCACCACGTCGAGCGAGTGCTCGCCGTTGGAGAACAGGTGGGTGTCGAAGGAGAACTGCCAGCCCGGGGCCGAGATGTTCGGATAGCCGGGATAGAAGGTCAGGTCGGTGACGTCGGGACGGGGAATGCCATAGAAGGCGGTGCCCACGAAGGTGCCGTCCACCAGGATGAAGACCTGCTTGACTCCCTCCCAGTCCAGGGCCCAGCCGGTGGTCGTCATCGTGCCGCTGTAGATCAACCCGTTGCGCGGCACGTCGATGTCGCCGAACGAGTTCTCGTTCGAGTTGTTCTGGTCGCAGGAGAAGGTGACCGGCATCTCGGCGATGTTGCGCGCGTTGTTGGCATGGTCGCCGGCGCGGATGGTCAGGATGTGCGCGCCCTGGTTGTAGGGCGGATCGAACCCCGCTCCCGGGCTGGCCACCAGCGCCCCGATGTCGAGGACGAAACGGAAGCCGCTGTGGGGGCTGTCCTTGAGGCTGGGATACTGCTTCTCGATATCCTGCCGCAGCAAGCCGTAGCACTGGGTCAGGCCACCGGTGACGTCGATGAAGCGGCAGTCGAGGTCGGTATCGGCCACCACCGCGCGATCGATGAGGAGCTGCACGTAGCCGACCCCGTAGTCGTCCTCCGTGACGCCGGCGTCGAGGGCGTGGCCGTAGATGACGCTGTAGCGCCGCGGCGCCAGCGGATCGAAGTTGCAGGTGCCGCGCAGCTCGGCCTGGGCCTTGGGGAAGTCGATGGCGCCGAACGGCAGCAGGGTGGCCTCGTTGTTGGTGAACTCGATCACCCGCGGCTCCAGCAGGGCCACCTCGCCGGCACGGCTGCGCACCCGCGGCTGCACGGTGTGCAGGCCGTTCAGGTAGTGGGAGGTGTCGAGCAGGTAGCCGAAACCGGGGAGCGCCGAGTCGGGAAAGTTGGGATATCGCACGGCAACTCCCTGCCATGCCATGCCGTAGACGGCACGGCCCACGATGGCCCCGTCGACCAGGATGTCGACGTTCTGGACGCCGTTGTCGTCCAGCGCCCAGCCGGCCACCGGAATGATTCCCGAGCCGCCATTGTCGACCGCACCCAGAACGCCACCGAACCAACCGAACGGCGCCGCCGCGAGGCCCGGGGCCACCGCCAGCAAGATTCCAGCGAGCACAGACAGGATGACTTTGCGCTTCATTGCTCCTACCTCCTCCACAACCACTCCGCCCTGCAACCTCGGTGTGAATCGCGGGAAACAGCCGAAAGACGCAGACCTAGACGGTCAACCTTCAAGTATTACCTGAGCTTTCAGGGATTTTATTGAGATGCCGCGGGAAAGTCAATCATTGGCGTTCGTCTATAGGGTAGGACGTCCTCCGGCGAGCCCGATCAGGTGGTCTTCGACGAGGCTCGGGAGGTTTCTCAGGTCGTATCCCCCTTCGAGCAAGGCGAGGACGCGGCCGCCGCAGACCTCGGCGGCCAGGCCGCGGAGCCAGTCACCCCAGGCGCGGAATCCGTCGCGGGTGACGCGCATGCCGCCCAGGGGATCGGCCTGCCAGGCGTCGAAGCCGGCCGAAAGGAGAAGGATGTCGGGAGCGAAGCGCCGCAGGGCGGGGAGGATGCGGCCCTGGATCGCCTCGGCATAGCCGTCGTCGCCGGTGCCGGCGGGCAGGGGAACATTGAGCGTGAAGCCCTCGCCGTCGCCGAGGCCTGTCTCCGCCGCGGCGCCGGTGCCGGGGTAGAAGGGATACTGGTGGGTGCTGGCGTAGAGGACGTCGGCCCGCGCTTCAAAGAGGTGCTGGGTGCCGTTGCCATGGTGGACGTCGAAGTCGAAGATCGCCAGCCGCGAGGCGCCCCGGCGGCGAAGGTGCTCGGCGGCGACCGCGACGTTGTTGAAGAAGCAGAAGCCCATGGCGGTCGCGCGCTCCGCGTGGTGCCCCGGCGGGCGAACCGCCGCCAGCGCGGTGCGGTCGCCGCTCGCCGCCACCCAGTCCGCAGCCGCCACCGCCGTCGAGGCTGCCGCCCAGGCGGCGTTCCAGGTGCCGGCGGAGAGGGGGTTGTCCGCCGAATCGAGGAGCGAATCGCCGCGGGTGACGGCGCGCTCGAAGCGGCCCACGTAGGCCGCGTCGTGAATCGCCAGCACCGCCTCGCGGACGCTGGCGGAGACATTTGTCTCCTGCGCCGCGTCCTCCTCCTCGAAGGCCCAGCCTCCCTCCCGCAGCCTGGCCACCACGCTCGCCAGCCGTTCGGGCTTCTCCGGATAGCCGGGAGGCGTGCGATGGTCGAGGCAGGCGGCGCCGGAGAAGATGCGGATCATCGGACCGCGATCATACAGCGCCTCTCCGGCCGGGCAGATCCGCGCTCCCGGCCAGCCGGCGCCTGGCGCGGTGCACCAGGGTGTCGACGGTGCTGACGGCCAGGAGACCGCCCTCGGCGCGCACGATCTCCTGGCTGCTCCAGCCCTCGATGAGAGCCCAGCGCAGCACCCGCAGGTTGCGCTGCCGGTCCTCGGGGTACATGGCGGCCGAGGCCAGCAGCCGGCAGCGGGCGAGAAGCACGCGGCGGGCCTCAGACACGATGGCGATCTCTTCGGGAGTGCCGCGGGAGTCCGCGACTCGGTTGGCCAGCTCCCCCAGCCTTCCGGCGAGGGCGATCTGGAAGCCGGCGCCGCGCTTGACCGCGTTGGCTGCCCGCCGTTCGTCGCAGACCACTCGCTGTGCCGTGCGGCGCAGATAGCGGACCACCTGGACCTCGCTCCAGCGCCGGAACTGCCGCAGCAGCACCGTACCGCCCAACAGCAGGCGGCAGTACACCTCCTGCACCCGGTCCTCAACCTGGTCCTGCTCCGGCTGCAGGCCGGCGCGGTAGAGCCACCAGCGCACCTGGCCCTGCAGATGGTGGCCGTAGCGGCTCACCAGCTCTTCCCAGGAAGCCTGAAAGAGATCATCGCGCCGCCGGTCCCTGGGGCGCTTCTTCTTCGATGGGGGCATCGCCCTCTCCTTGCGGGAAAGGAGAGCGCGGTGGCGAAGCGAGCCGAAAGAGATCCGGCCGTCCCCTCGTTGAGAAGACGGCCCAGCACTGAAAGGGAACCTAGTTATACCTGAGGCGGCACCCGTTGACAACCCCGGTGCCCTTCCCTATCATTGGCGCTCCTTGGCGGCAGGGGAGGTTAGCTCAGCGGTTAGAGCACCTGCCTTACACGCAGGGGGTCGCGGGTTCGAATCCCTCACCTCCCACCAGAGGTTGAGGTACCGCCGCGGACAGTATCCAGAGTAAAGCTCTTTGCGGGGCTGTAGTTCAGTTGGTTAGAACGCCGGCCTGTCACGCCGGAGGTCGCGGGTTCGAGCCCCGTCGGCCCCGCCAATCTTCCTAAAAGAGAGACCCGAGATGCGCGAGAAGATCAAGTTGGTTTCGTCCGCCGGCACCGGCTACTTCTACACCACGTCGAAGAACAAGAAGCTCTCCACCGAGAAGCTGCGGATGAAGAAGTACGATCCCAAGGTCCGCAAGCACGTCGAGTTCGTGGAAGAGAAGCTGCGCTGAGGCGCACCTTCCCGTTCCCCCGATTCAGCTCCTTCAGGCCCCCCGCGCGGGGGCCTTGGTGTTTCTGCACGACGATTTCTGGCTGCCAAACGATCCGATTGAAGCCTTCTCGTCCCGCCTTTCTAAGGAATCGCAGTAGAAGCGCGTAAGCAGCGAGACTGCTATCATGAGACTCTGAAATTTCGTTCCGAGGCGACATTTGGCCAAGGGTACCTCGCCGGAGTTGCCCCAAAAGGAGCGAAGTCACGCCTGAGCGGGTCACTTTTCGGTCTCTCAGCGCACTCCCATCTATGGAACGCACTAATCTGTTGGAGGGAGGCAAGATGATCCGCTCGTTCCGCTCGCTGCTCGTTTCGATGCTGGCTCTGTGGCGGGGGCTGTCGCAGAAAGAGGTCGGCGCGAAGGCAGGCCTGGTGGAAAGCTCGATCTCGTATCACCTCCGCAAGGGCGGCGTCGCCGCCGAGGCTCTCTTCGACCGCCTGCTCGCCGGCCTGCAGGCCCGGCCGGCGGAAGTCGCCGTCGTGACCGCGTGCCTCGAAAACCTGGAGGCCTTGGAGAGGGACACGGAGCTCACCGCCGCCGAGCGCGACAAGGTGGAGGAAGCCAACCTGGAGATTTCGCGGCTCTCCCGCCGGATTCTTACCGAGGCCGCCCTGAGATCCCGCGAGCCCCCGGCGCCGGACGCCTACCCGCGGCTCGCCGACGTCGAGCCCGCCCGCTGGCAGGCCGCAGAAGCGTGGGCGCGGCTGGCGGAGCTTCCGGAGGACCAGCAGCTTGCGGTGGTGCGGGTGGCCGGGGAGTTTCAAACCTGGGCGCTGGCCGAGTTGGTGTGCGAGGAGTCGGTGTTCCAGGCCTCTCGCGACGTCGCGCGCACCGCCTCCCTGGCGCGGGTCGCGCAGGAGATCGCCGAGCAGGTCCAGGGGCCGGAGGGTTGGCGCCACCGAATCCGCGGCTACGCGGCGGCCCACGTCGCCAATTCCCTGCGGGTGCCAGGCGAGTTGGAGCCGGCGGAGGTCACCCTTATGGAGGCCCTACGGCTCTGGCAGGCCGGCTCCGATCCGGACGCGGTGCTCGATCCCGGCCGGCTGCTCGACCTGGAAGCCTCGCTACGCCGGGATCAGCGCCGGTTCGACGAGGCCTTGGCCCTGTTGGAGGAGGCTCTTCGGGTCGGGCGGTGCCGGGAGCGCTATCTCATCAACAAGGGATTCACGCTTGAAGTCATGGGGTACTACGAGCGTGCGGTCGAGGCCCTCCTGGAGGCGCAACCTCTGGTGGAGCGCAGCGGCGACGATCGCCTGTGGGACATCCTCCATCACAATCTGGCGCTCAGCCTCACTCACCTGGGCCGCCACGGCGAAGCCGCCGAGCTCGGCCACGCAGTGCATACCCGGTCCGGCGAGCGGGGGGACGAGCTCCTGGCGCTTCGCGGAGTTTGGTTGGAAGGGCGCGTCGCCGCCGGCCTGGGCCGCACCAGGGAGGCGCTGGGGCTGCTGGCGAAGGCGCGGCGGGCGTTTGCTTCCCGGGGAATGGGCTACGACGTGGCCCTGGCGCTGCTCGAGGAGGCGGTGCTGCTGCTGGAGGAAGGCCGGACGGCCGAGGTGAAGGTGCTGGCCAAGGAGCTTTCCAAGGTCTTCGAGTCGAAAGGCGTCCACAGAGAGGCCCTGGGCGCACTGCGGCTCTTCAAGGAGGCGGCCGAGCAGGAGGTGGCCACGGCCGAGCTGGCCCGCCGCGTCCTGGGATACCTCTTCCGCGCCCGCTACGACCAGGGCCTCCGGTTCACGGCGTCATGAGCCGCGAGCTAACCGTTGGGGTCCGCCCCGGCGCCCGCGTCGGGCGTCGGTTGGGGGGCGGGAGCGGCGGTCCGGCCGTTGGGGTTCCACCCGGCGCCCGCGTCAGTGGCGGCTTTGCTCCAGAGGGAGGTGAGGTAGCCCCAGAGCGAGCCCAGCAGGGGAGCCTGGCTGGCCCCAGAGGTCAGAAGAGAGGCGGTCACGGCAAGGGCGGCGAGCGATCGGCGCATCGGAGATCCTTCCTGCGCGGCACCGGCTGCGAGCCTCCATGGTCCGCGCGGGCCGCGCCCGCCTTAATAGTGCTTCAGGTGAGGCGCGCTGTGCGAAAAATCGCAGAGTCGCGCTAGTGGAGGCGAGGATGAGACGGAGGAATTTGTTGGTGCGCCTTTACCGGGCTCTTTCCGGCATGACGCAGGTGGCCTTCGCCAAGCGGACGGGCATCCATCACGTCCTGCTGGCCCAATATGAGCAGGACCAGGTCGATCCCAGCCCTGGCCACCTCCAGCGCCTGGGGCAGGCGGGGGCCGGCCTTACGGTCGGGGCCGGAGAGCGCATCCTGGACCTCGCCGAGTCTCTGCGCCAGCCGAGGAAGCGGGCCGGGTGGGGAGCCGAAGCCTTCGCCGGCGAGCTTTCGGCCCTGGTCTCCGGCTTCTACCATCGCCTGCTGTGCCTGCCGCCTCCGCAGGAGGCTCCCCGCGCCGGGGACCGGCAACGCGCCGCCGAGCTGTGGCGTCGCCTGGCGGAGCTGCCGGAAGACCAGCAGCTCGCGGTGGTGCGGGCAGCCCGGGAATTTCAAGCCTGGGCGCTGGCCGAGCTCGCCTGCGAGGAGTCGCTGTTTCAGGCCTCCCGCGACCTCGAGCTCGCCGCCTCGCTGGCGCGGCTTGCGCGGGAGATCGCCGAGAAGGTCCAGGGTCCGGAGGGCTGGCGCCACCGCATCCAGGGCTACGCCGCCGGGCACGGCGCCAATTCCCTGCGGGTGGCGGGCGAGCTGAAGGCGGCGGACGCCGTCTTCGAGAAGGCCCTGCGGCTCTGGCATGCCGGCTCCGATCCGGACGCGGTGCTCGATCCCGGCCGGCTGCTCGACCTGGAAGCGTCGCTGCGCCGAGACCAGCGCCGGTTCGACGAGGCCCTGGACCGGTTGGAGGAGGCTATTCAGGTTGGGAGGTGCCGGGAGCGCTACCTCATCAACAAGGGTTTTACGCTGGAGGTCATGGGCGACTACGAGCGTGCGGTCGAGGCCCTCCTGGAGGCGCAACCACTGGTGGAGAGCGGCGACGACGATCGCATGAGCGACATCCTCCATCAGAATCTTGGACTCAACCTCTGTCACCTGGGCCGCTACGGCGAAGCTGGCGAGCTCGGCAGGGTGGTGCGTACCCGATCCGGCGAACGGGGCGACGAGCTTTTAGCGCTTCGTGGAATTTGGCTGGAGGGGCGCGTCGCCGCAGGGTTGGGCCGGCGAGCGGAAGCTCTCAAGCTCCTGGCACAGGCGCGGACGGAGTTCGACCGGCGAAACATGTCCTACGACGTGGCGCTGGCGTTGCTAGAGGAGGCGGTGCTGCTGCTGGAGGAGGGCCGGACGGCCGAGGTGAAGGTGCTGGCCGGGAATCTGACCAGGGTTTTCGAGTCGAAGGGTGTCCACCGGGAGGCCCTGGGCGCGCTGAAGCTCTTCAAGGAAGCCGCCGAACGCGAAGAGGCCACGGCCGAGCAGGCGCGGCGGGTGCTGGGCTTCCTCTTCAGGGCTCGGCACGACGAGGGTTTGCGGTTCACGACGTCATGAGCCGCGAGCTAACCGAAGAAGTCCACCACCGAGGGAAGCAGTCGCTGCACTCTCGGGAGCAGTCATCGCCGCCGCGAGAGCAGCGGCTGCAGTCGCGGAAGCAATGGTTGCAGTCGCCAGAGCAGTCGTCGGCGTCGCGAGAGCCGGCACTGCAGTCTCGGGAGCAGGCATCGCCGTCGCGGGAGCCGGCACTGCCGTCGCGAGAGCCGGCACTGCAGTCTCGGGAGCCGGCACTGCAGTCTCGGGAGCAGTCATCGCCGTCGCGAGAGCAGTGGCCGCAGTCTCGGGAGCAGTGACTGCCGATGCGAGTGCCGGCGAGGTGAAACTCGGCGCCAGTTTGAAGATG
>DATIOS010000339.1:0-2308 GCA_035472915.1 Thermoanaerobaculia bacterium | reverse complement strand
CGGCCCGCCCGCTGTCTGGCCGCGGCCTCGACAATCTGGTGGCCTTCACCCGCCTGCTCGGTTACGTCCGCTACTTCCACCCCAGCGACGAAGGCGCCGCGGCGGACTGGGACGGACTGGCGATCGCCGGAGTGCAGCGTGTCGAGACGGCACCGGATGCCAGCTCCCTCGCCCGTGCTTTGGAGGACGTCTTCAGGCCGGTCGCGCCCACCGTCCGCGTCTTTCCCACCGGCCAGCGGCCTGCCCTGTCCGACGGATTGAAGCCGCCGGCCGGGACTGCGGTCCGCACCGTGGCCTGGCGCCACGCCGGGCTCGGCCCCATCAGCTTCTACAAGAGCTTCCGGGTGAATGACCAGACGCTCTCCGGCGAGCCGGCGCGCGTCGAGCAAACCGTCGACGCGATCCCCTTCCGTGGCAAGAAGGTGCGTCTTCGCGCTGCGGTCCGTGCCAAGTTGCCGGAGGGCAACCACGCGAGCCTTTGGCTCTCGGTCCATCGGCCCCAGGAGGAAAAAGGGTTCGAGAACGCCGGGGACCATCCTTTCGGCTCCGGGCCGTGGCGGATGACCGAGATCACCGGCGAGGTGGCGCCCGACGCGGAGACCATCGTCTTCGGCCTCGTCCTCGATCGCCAGGGAATGGTGTGGATCGACGACGTCACCCTGGAGATCGTCGGCGAGACGACCAGCGATCCGCATGCGGTCGACAATCCCTCGTTCGAGGAAGGCGAGGCGGGATGGCAGCCCGATAGCTGGGATCTCGATTGGGCGCTGGTGGCCGCCGGCTATTCGTTCAGCCGGAGCCGGGAGAATCCCAGCAGCGGCAACTGGTGCGGCCTGCTCGTCAGCGCCGACCCAAAGTCGTTGATCACGGCCAAGCCCGACGAGCCGTTCGAGGGGGACCTTGGCGGCGGCGTCTCGGCGCTCGTTCCGCTGGCGCTCTGGGCCGACGCCACGGGAACTCTGCCGCACGCCGCGCCGGCGACGGCGATACCGAAACCCGCCAAGCCCGCGGGCTGGACGCCTTCCGGGGACGACCGCGCCACCCGCCTGGCGGACGTGGCTTTGGCCTGGAACGTGTTCCAGAACTTCTTTCCCTATTTCGACCTCGCGCTCCCCGAGGGGAGACCGGACTGGGCCGCCGTTCTCCGTAACTCGCTGAGCGAAGCCGCAACCGACACGGACGACGTCGCCTTCAAGCGCACGATGCGCAGCCTGGTCGCGGCGCTCCACGACGGTCACGGCGGGGTGTCCCACCGCAACCCCTACGAGGTCTTGTCGGTCCCGCTGGCCTTCGATTGGATCGAGGACCGCCTGGTGGTCGCCTGGGCCGACCCCGGCAAGGCGGCGGGAATCCGCCCCGGCGATACCGTCCTGTCCATCGACGGCAAGGCGGCGGGCGAGGTCCTGTCAACAGCCGAAGCCAGGTTCTCGGCCGCCACACCGCAGCACAGGCGCCGGCAGGCCCTGCCCTCGCTGGTCATGGGCCCCAAAGATCAGGAAGTGCGCCTGGAGGTCCAGCCGCTCGATGGGCCGGCGAGGACAGTGACCGTCCCCTGTGTTCTCCCCTACTTCGGGGAGGGCAGCGCCAGGTCCGGTCGCCTCGCGTCTCTGCCGGACAAGATCGCGGAGCTCCGTCCCGGAATCTTCTACGTCGATCTCGGGCGCATCACCGCTGCCGACTTCAAGGCCGCGCTCGGCCGCCTCGCCGCCGCAAGGGGCGTGGTCTTCGATCTGCGGGAGTATCCAAACGGCCCACAGGAGGACGTGCTCCAGCATCTGACCGGCCGCTCTCTCTACTCCTCCCAGTTTATCGTTCCCTTGATCACCCGGCCCGACCAGCAGGGCGTCCTCTGGATGAAGCGCCGCTCGAAGGTCGTGCCGCAGTCGCCGCGGCTGCCGGGAAAAGTGGCCTTCCTCGCCGGCGCCGGCACCCTCAGCTACGGCGAGGGCCTTCTGACCATCGTCGACGCCTACAGGCTTGGCGCCATCGTGGGCGGCCCCTCGGCCGGCATCAACGGCGCCATCAACGAGGTCACCCTGCCAGGGGAGTACCGGCTTCTCTGGACGGACATGAAGGTCCTGAGGCCAGATGGCAGCCGCCAGTACGGCATCGCCATCCAGCCGACGGTGCCCGTGACTCCCACGCGGCGGGGTCTGGCGGCCGGGAAGGATGAGGTGCTGGAGAAGGGCTTGGACGTGGTCTCAACGCCCTAGTGCCCTGAAGCCGGCGGCATCACCGGCAACGTGACCGACGAGGCCCGGGCGCGATCGTGATAGATCGTCTGATGCGCCACCTTCCACTCGGTATC
>DATIOS010000338.1:0-28396 GCA_035472915.1 Thermoanaerobaculia bacterium | reverse complement strand
AACGTGGGTGATGGCGATGGGCTTCGCGGCGTCGGCCGCCAAGCCGCCAGTCATCAACAGAGCTAGGAGCAGGGTGGGGAGGATCTTGTATCGGATCATTTTGATCTTTTCCTTTTGGGATGTGTAACAACGAGCAGAGTATCGCCTTTCGGGAGGCAGGCCCGGAAGTCATGGGAGTCACGATTGGAGCGTGACGATTGTCATGCGCAAGACCCCTCATCACCCCGACCCTCTTCTCCCATCGCACTCTCCCCGACCGGGCATAGGCGCTAACTTAATGTGTCCTCAGCTTTCCCCCGCCCAAGACCCTCATCACCCCGGCCCTCTTCTCCCGACCCCCTCCGCCCCCTCACCGGGAGAAGAGGGAGAACAGCCAAAACGTCCCATCGAGCACCCCTCTCCCGGGGCGGAGGATGGGGTGGTCGGGAGAGGGGCAGGGGTGAGGGTCTTGGGTGGGGGAAGCTCCGAAGACGCGTGGGAGAGAGGGGCCGGGGGAGTGAGGGACCGGCGCCGCCGGCTGCCTCTTCTACTCGTCCTGCTCGACGAAGCGGAAGGTCTCCGTCGGCCCGGGCACACTACGCAGGGCGCGCAGCAGGCCGTGGCCGCCCACTTCGGGAGCCAGGTAGAGATGCTCGCGGGTTTCGAAGACAATCGAATCGCCGGAGTGAATGGGGCCGCTGCCATTCACTTTGTGGAGGATGAACCGCTCGGACCGGCCGGCGGTGGAGGCGCGGGCGTGGACTTTGCCGCCGACGCCAGGCTCGATGGTGAGGTAGAGACCGTCGTGGCCCTGGAGAGTGACGGCGTCGCCGCTTTCGAGCTCGTTGCCGTTCCAGTCCTTGACGGTAAAGTCGGACCAGGGGCTGCCGGGCAGCCATTGCTCGGCGGCCACCGCACGATCGTCGGGATGAACGGCGAGATATTGGTTGGCGTAGCCGCTGAAGGTTCCGTGGTGGATCGACGCGCCTTCCTGGGCGGCCATGATGTTCCACATCGGTGAGTGCCGGCCGTCCGGCCGGACGAGCCAGAAGCCTCGCATTTCCGAGTTATCCGGCCGGCCGACGAGATCCGCCTGGATCGGCTCGTTGCAGTAGACCTGCCAATAGACGGCGTAGCGAACGCCCCAGCCGAGGGCCGCTTCCATCAGGTCGCGGATGGTCTCGAACCGCGTCAAGTCGGGGACGTCAGGGATTTTGGGCTTGCCGTACTCGCCGAGGTAGATGTTCCGCCGGCCGTAGCGCCGGCTTGCCGGAGCCTTCGACTCCAGGAGGTCGAGCGCGCGGACCAGCTTTCCCGCGTCGAAGCCGATGTCCCAGCTCGAGTAGGAGTAGAGGTCGCAGTGGGTGAAGGGGATGACGTCATTCGTCGCCGTCACCTTGCCCCGCAGGGCGGCGTCCAGGAAATTGACCTCGCAGCCATGGGCTACGTCGACGTTGCGGGGCCGCAGCTCCCGTCGCGCCGCCTTGACGCCCTCCTGGCGCGCATTCCACCAATCGATCATCCCCTGAATGCGAATTGCATCGGGAGGCGTGTCCACTCCCAGCCCGGCGTGCAACAGGTGGTCGCCCTCCCAGTTCTGTAGGATGAAGGTCTTGCCCGAGTCGGCGTAGGCCGTTAGCAGGTACTTGGCGAGGCGATACATCTGATCCCGCTCGGCGGCAGCTTCGTCGGGTGTAATGCCGTCGGTGATCTGGACGAGCGGCGCCGACGGGATCACCAGGATGATGGTGGAAAAAGGCTTGGAGAAAAGTTCTTGGAAATAGGGCCGCTGTACCAGCTCGACCACGTCGGTGGTGAGCGGCAGCCAGTCGGAGTTGAAGCGATAGAGCAGGTCCATCTGGCTCGGATCGACAAAGACTTTGATCACCCGCGAGCCAAGCTCGACGATCTGGCCGGCGCCCTCGTTGAGATAGTCCTCGTCGGAAAAGTTGTACCTGCCGCCGGCGTGAGACACTCCCAGGACATCGCGGATCTCAGCAGCTTGAGCCGGTGTGCGGAGGGTCAGCAGGAGGAGTACCGCACCGGAGACGGTGCGGAGAATCCGGAGGAGGCTTGGTGGCTGAGAGCGCATTCCCCATATTGTACGCCTGCGGCGACGAGTGCAGGCCGGGAGGCCAGGAGCGATGAAAGCGGCGGTGATCGACGGCTACGGCGGCAGCGACCGGCTCAGGGTGCGTGAGGTGCCGGACCCAGAGCCTCCCGGACCGGGCCAGGTCCTGGTGCGGGTGGTTGCGGCGAGCGTCAATCCGCTCGACTGGAAGGTCCGCAACGGCAGCCTGCGATGGGTGATGCCGGCCAGGTTTCCGTTGATCCTCGGCTTCGACGCGGCGGGCGAGGTGTTGGCAATCGGTCCCGAGGTGACCCATTTCGAGCCGGGAGACCTGGTGTTCGGCGGCGCCGACGTGAATCGCCATGGCGGCTCCTTTGCCGAGCAGGTCCTGATGCGGGAGGCGGCGCTCGCCGCCAAGCCGGATTCCCTTTCCTTCGAAGAGGCCGCGGCCCTCCCCGTTACGGCTCAGACAGCGCTTCAGTCGCTGCGCGACAAGGGCGAGGTGGTGGCGAAGGAGAAAGTGCTGATCAATGGCGCTGCCGGGGGGGTGGGCCACTTCGCCGTGCAGATTGCCGTCGCCCTTGGAGCGCGGGTGACGGCGGTCGCGAGCGGCAGGAACCAGGAATTCCTGCGCCAGCTCGGAGCTCACGAGACGATCGACTACGAAGAGGAGGACTTCACCGGCCGCGACGAGGAGTGGGACGTGATCCTCGACGCCGCGGCCAAGCTGCAGTATGCCGACTGCGAGCCGGCCCTCGCCCGGGACGGCGGCATCTACGTGACGACGCTACCCGGTCCGAAGCATTTCGTCTGGATCGGCCTCACCACCCTGGGCGGTCTCTTCGGCCAGCGGAAGCGGGCGCGCGCCATCTTTTTGAAACATCGGGCGGAAGACCTGGCCGCCCTGGCACGGTTGTGCGATCAACGGAAGCTGCGTCCGCACCTCGCGGAGGCCTATTCCCTGGAGCGAATCGCCGCCGCGCAGGACCATAGCGAGTCCGGGCACGTCCGCGGCAAGGTAGTGGTATGGGTGGGAGAGCCTACATTTCGTCCGCCGACGGACCGTACAGTGCTGGCACCGGGATTTCGTTGAGCCGCAGGTAGACGGTCATCTGGCCCCGATGGTGGACGAGGTGGTTGAGGACGAAACCGCGCAGGACGGCGACCTTCGGCATGGCGAAGATGACGTGCTCGCCGTTCTTGAGCGTCCAGGTCTGGAAGAACACGTCGTCCGTGGCGGCGGCGAGAATCGCGCGGGCGCCTGCGACGCTCTTGTCGAACACCGCCAGGAGCTCTTCGGTGGTGGCCGGCTTGGGCTGGTCGAAAGGAACTGCGAGGTCGAGCTCGCTGGTGGTGAGGGTCACGCCGGTCCAAGTGGGGAGAGTGGCCAGATGAGTGGCCAATTTGCCCATGGTGAAGGACTTCGAGTGGGGTTGCCACGAGAATTTGTCGGTCGGAACCCGCTCCAAGGTGCGGCGGGTGTTGGCCATCTCCATGTCGAACTCGGGAAGGAACGTAGCGCTGATGCTCATGCTTTCACCTCTCTTGGAAGAAATGCTGCGCTGGAAATCGTAGTGAAAAGGCCACTCCGCGGCAATGTCAGGGTGTTACGGTTCGGTCGCGGTATCGAAAAGAGACGACTGCGTGCCGGCCGCCAGGTGTTGGGGTCGAGCTCGCGGGGTCGGCCCGCTTCGGGCCCAGGATATGCAGTATACCAAGCGGGAGCCGGTTTGTTTTAGACTTTGCGCGTTTCCAGTGCATTGAGCCGGCGAAGGGAAAGGGAAGGAAACGAGCAATGCCGAGGTTTTGGAGCATGGAGCGGAGATTTGCTAAGAGTCATCACCTATAACATTCACCGCGCCATTGGAGTCGACCGACGATTCCGGCCGGAGCGGATCGTCAAAATCCTGCGTCATTATGAAGCGGACGTGGTGATGCTTCAGGAGGTGGATGAAGGGGCGCCCCGCTCGCGGGAGCTGAACCTCGCCGCGGAGCTGGCCCGAGGCGCCGGATACCCTCATTTTGCCCTCGGCCACAACGTCAGTCTCAAGAAAGGGCGCTACGGCAACGCCACGCTGAGTCGATTTCCCATCGTTCGAGAGCGGAACATCGACCTGTCGCTGACGGAGAGCTGGATTCGCCGTGGCTGCCAGCACACGACGCTGGAGCTCAATGGCCACGGTGAGCGGCTGGAGGTCTTCAATCTCCATCTGGGTCTTTCGGCTCGCGAGCGCGCCAAGCAGATTGAGCTTCTCAGGCGCTCGGCCGAGTTCAGCGGCGTCGATTCGCAGACGCCCATGATCGTGGCCGGCGACTTCAACGACTGGCGCTCGCTGCTGCAGCCGATGTTCACCAACGGCCTCGGTTTCGGCAACGCCACCGAGCGCAAGCGGGGCCCGTATCGCTGCATCCCCACCTATCCCGCCTTCTCTCCCCAAGGCGGACTCGACCGCATCTACCACCGCGGACGGTTGCAGCTGGTTACCGTCCACTCCTGCCGTTTGCAGGTGGCGCGCGTGGCGAGCGATCATCTGCCGATCCTGGCTGAGTTCCGAGTGGAGTAAGCCCCCCTTCGCCTTCTCCCATCGCCCTCCCTCCGACCGGGAGAAGAGGGAGAAAGCCAGAACGTTCGGGTTGCGTTGGTTTATGCTTGCCGGGCTCTATGACCCTTGTCGTCTATCGTTTTGCATGAATTGGGGAAACACGCATGGCCCGTCCTTCCGTCCTCGTAGTGGATCCCGAACCGTCTCGCCGCCGGGAGATCTCCCACGGCTTGACCGGCTTTGGCTATGAGGTGATCCCCGCGGTGGGACCGGACGAAGGGCGCCGGTTTGCCGCGAGCCTCGGGCCTGGAATCGTGGTGCTCTCCGCCGGCCTTGCCCGACAGCTGGAAGGCGCTGTCGCCGATCTTTTCCCCTCGCCGGACCCTGCCAGCCCGCGCACGCTGCTGATTCTGGGCGACGCCGGGGACGATGGGCGGGAGCTTCCCGAGGAGGTTCTGTTCCTCGAGGCGGACGGCCTGCCGCCGGCGGACCTGGTGCGGCGCATTCATCTCGTCCTCCTCGGACGGGAAATCGGCGTCGAGCCGGACACCGACCTCGAATCGCTAGTGGGCGACCTGGCGCTGCTGCCGATTCTCGAGCTGCTGCGGGCGACCAACCGGGCGAGGCTGACGGGACGCATTCTCAGCGGCGAAGGCGAGCTTGTGCTCCAGGATGGCGAGGTGATCGCCGCGACGGCCGGGCGGGCGCGAGGCGTCAAAGCCTTCCTGCGGCTGAGCATGCTCTCGGCCGGGCCCTTCTGGGTACGGCTTCAACCCATCGCAGACACCGAGCGCGATGTCCAGCAGGATCTGGTGTCCTTGATATTCCAAGCGCTGGAGGACCGTGTTTTTGACGCCCCGGACCCGCGGGCGAGGGCGCGGGTGACGCTCGGCCCCGCTTTCTTCGAAGCCAGGCTCACCCCCGGCCAGCAGGAGCTCGTGGCCGCGCTGGCCGATGGCCTCACCATCGGGCGTCTGCTGGACGCTCTGCCGGCAACCGACAACGAGATCCTGCGAGACCTTTTGAGCCTGAGGGAGATGGGCATCGTCGTCCTGGAAGAACCGGAGGAGTTGGTCACCGTGGTCACCGACTCGACCTCGGACCTGCCGCTCGCGCTGGCTCGCGCCCATGGGATTCACCAGGTGCCTGTGCTGGTGCTCTTCGGCGACAAGGTGTATCACGACGGGGTGGACCTCCAGGCCAAGGAGTTCTACGAGTTGCTGGAGAAGGGCCAGCTCGCGCCGCGGACCAACCCGGTACCGGAGTCGGATTTCCACGACGTCTACCGGACGCTGGCGCCGAAGAAGGACATCATCTCCATCCATATTTCAGAGAAGCTGTCGCAGACCGTGGTCCACGCCCGCAAGGCTGCGGAGGAAGGTCTCTCGGAATATCAGGAGCTGCGGGGCCAGGCGGAGCGAGTGGCCATCAAAGTGGTCGATAGCCACAGCGCCAGTCTCGGCCTCGGCATGCTGGCCCTCTTCGCCGCGCGCATGGCCCGGCGGAAGGTTCCGGCGGACACCATCGTCGAACGTCTGGAGGCGATGCGTGAGCGCATCCACGTCCTTTTCGTAGTGGACACTCTCGAATACCTGGCGCGAAGCGGGCGAATCGGCAAGGCGCGCGCCGTCCTGGGTAATATCCTCAGCATCAAGCCCATCCTCGGCGTGGTGGGCGGCGAAATCGTCGCCGTCGATCGCGTGCGGGGAGGCCGGGCAGCTCATCCCAAGCTGGTGGACCTCTTTCGTGAGAGGGTGGATCCCAAGCGGCCCGTGGTGGTGACCGTGGCCCACGCCAAGGCCCCCGTCTGGGCGGATCGGCTGCGAGGCCTGATCGAGAAAAACCTCACCGTCCAGGAGCTTCTGACCGGCGAGATGGGGCCGGTCGTCGTCGCCCACGCGGGTCCGGGAACCGTAGGCGCGGCAATGTTTCAGCCGACCGAGGAAGAAATGGATTGGATCGCGCCGCTGGCGGAGGCGGGGTAGGAAACGCTGTACACTCCCAAGAACGCCAGGGAGGCCTCATGTCCGACGGACAGAAATACAGGCAGCGGGGATATAAGGATTCAGAGCGCGACGAAAAGCCGCGGCCGGGACTTCAGGGTCCACGCGAAAAGAAGGACGGACCGCGGGGCCGCGGGCTCGGTGCCCCTTCTGAGGCGGTGTTCCGCTGTGCTGCCTGTGGCGAGAAAAGGCTCATCATGCTTGGCGATGTGCTTCCCGCCGACGCCACCTGCACGAAATGCGGTGCCGACCTTCACACCTGCTCGAACTGCATCCACTTCGATACCGCAGTGCACTGGGAGTGCCGCAAGAACGCGGAGATTCCCGCCCGCATCCCCAAGAAGCGGGACAAGAACGACTGCGCCTTGTTCACTCCCAAGCTCGCCCAGGAGTTCGCCAAGGACTCCAGCAAAGCGTCGCCGGGCGATGCCCGGTCGGCGTTCGACGCGCTGTTCAAGTTCTAGGACCCTCGACTCCCTCATCGTCTCCTAAAGCACCATTTAAATGGAGGCTTGTTTCCGAGCTTCCGCGATGGAAAGGAGAGACGATGAAACGATCGACGGTACTACGGCTCGCGGGTGTCCTCCTGCTCTTCGGCGCGATCTTCTCAGGCTTTGGTCCCACACCGCCCGCGCAGGCGACCATCGCCTGCACGGACTGCCGCATCGGCGGCCTGTGCCGGCCTTGCGAGGATGGCGGAGCGCAGCCTTGCCAGACGCGGGTCTGCTGCGGTGTGACGACGATCACAGTCTGCGGCAACTGCGTCCTTCACTGCGTGCCGCCACCTTGATGGTTGTTCTGTGGAGGCGCCCCACGGGGGGGTGCCTCCACCGTCGAAAGAGACGCCTACGAGACCGCCGTGGCCAAGAACCGCGGCACTTTGCGCACCTTCGTCGCCTGCTCGAAGGCGTAGGCCAACTTGATCAGCGCCGGCTCGCTCCAGGCGGGACCAATGAATGAGATGCCAATCGGCAGGCCGAGCGCGTAGCCCGCCGGAACCGTGATGCTCGGATAGCCCGAGACCGCCGCGAATTGGGAGCTGCCGCCGGTTCCAGAGTCGCCGTTGACGAGGTCGATCAACCACGCGGGTCCGCCCGAGATGGCCACCACAGCGTCCAGCTTGTGCTCCGCGAAGACGGCGTCCAGTCCCTCTTTGCGGGACATGCGCTGGCAGTTCTCCAGGGCCTTCTTGTACTTGTCATCGGTGAGCGGCCCCTTGGCCTGCGCCTGCTCGAAGAGCTCCTGGCCGAAGTAGGGCATCACCCGATCGCGGTTCTTGGCGTTGAACTCGATGGCCTCCTTGAGACTGTGGACGGGCGCGGAAGGACCGAGATCTGCCAGGTAGCGGTCGAGATCCGTCTTGAACTCGTAGAGGAGGACCTCGAGCTCGTCGTCCCCGAACTTGCCGGCGGTCGCCAGCTTGACCGGATCGATGATCGTGGCGCCTCCGGATTTCAGCACAGCGAGCGAATCGGCGAGCACGCGGTCGGTATGCGGATGGTCCTCCAACGAGCGCGGATGGAAAATGCCGAGCTTCGCGCCCTTCAATCCCGCTGGATCGAGAAACTTCGTGTAGTCCGTGAGGGCCTTGCCGAGGCTGGCCTTGGTGGCCTCGTCGCGCTCGTCGACGCCGGTCATTGCGCCCAGGAGAGTGGCGGCGTCGGCCACGGTGCGGCAGATGGGGCCGGCTGTGTCCTGGCTGTGGGCGATGGGAATCACGCCCGCGCGGCTGATGAGTCCCAACGTCGGTTTGATGCCGACGACGCCGCAGTGGGTCGAAGGCGAGATGATGGAGCCGTCCGTTTCACTGCCCACCGTGACGGCGGCGAGATTGGCGGCGACGGCGGCGGCCGAGCCCGAGCTGGAGCCCGATGGGCAGCGGTCCAGCGCATAGGGATTACGGCACTGCCCGCCGCGGCTGCTCCAGCCGCTGGAGGAATGGGTGGAGCGGAAGTTGGCCCACTCCGAAAGGTTGGCCTTGCCCAAGAGCACGGCGCCAGCTGCCCGCAACCGGGCGGCGAGGAAGGCGTCACGCGGCGGAATCGATCCCTCCAGGGCCAGCGAGCCGGCCGTGGTGGTATTGCGATCGTGCGTGCCGATGTTGTCCTTGAGCAGGACGGGGATGCCATGGAGGGGGCCGCGCGGTCCCTTGGCTTTGCGCTCGGCATCCAGGGCGTCGGCGATGGCCAGCGCCTCGGGATTGGTCTCGATCACCGCCCGCAGCTCCGGACCCTTACGGTTCAGCTCTTCGATGCGAGTGAGATAGGCCTCGGTGATCGAGCGCGCCGTGCGGTGCCCGGACTTCATGGCCTCTTGAAGAGTGGCGATCGTCGCCTCCTCCAACTCGAACGGCGCTGCTCCTGAAGACGCCGTTGCCGAAGCCGAGGGGGCCGGCGATTCGGCGCCGGCGAGGTGGGGGAGGAGGGGGCCGGCGGCGGCCAGCGCGCTCCCGAGGGCACCTGCTTTCATCAGATCTCTGCGGCTCAGGGCTCTCGCGGCCCGATCCTCGTCCTTCATGATGATCCTCCTGTCTTCAAGTCCGCGGCGATGTGCCGGCGATCATATCTACATATCTAGAAGACGAACATTCCGATCGCGGCTCCAAACATGAGGAGAGTCGTGAGGCCGACCACGATCCGGCTGAGTCGCGAGCTCGGCTGGCCGCACATGATCTTGGCGTCGGAGGCCAGAATGAGAATGGCGACGAGCAGAAAGGGCGCCAGAAGGCCGTTGATGACGGCGGACCCAAAAAGGATCTTGATGGCATTGACGTGCAGGAAGTCGAGGAGAATTCCAAGGGCGGTCGCGAGCACCACGATCGAGTAGAACCCCCAAGCGTGTCGAGGTTTCTGATCGAGCCCCTCGCGCCACCGGAAGGTTTCGGCGAAGGCATAGGCGGCCGAACCTGCGAGGGTCGGGATGGCGAGAAAGCCGACGCCGAAGATCCCGATCGTATACAGCGTCGCGGCCCATCGACCGGCGATCGGGAGGAGGGCCTCGGCGGCTTGGCGGGAGGTCTCGATATGAGTCTTGCCGTGGGCGTGGAGGGTCAGGCTCGTGGTGAGGATGATGAAGAACATCACCAGGTTGGAGAAGAACGTGCCGGACCCCACGTCGAGCCGGCGGTCGACGAGCTCCCGCCGGGTGGCGCCCTGGCGACGGATCAGCATCCGCCGTCCCAGGGCCTTCTCCTCCTCAACCTCTTGAGAGGTCTGCCAGAAGAAAAGATAGGGGCTGATCGTCGTACCGAGGATGGCGACCAGCATCGACCAACCCGCGGATGTCTTCGGCAGCGACGGGGTCAAGGTATCCCGCAGCACGGAGAGCCAGCGCGGATGGAGGAGGAGGGCGGTGACGACGTAGGCTCCGAGGGACAGCGACAACCACTTGAGGATCGACGCGAACCGCTGGTAGCGCATCCAAAGGGTGGCGGCCGCGATCGTCACTCCGAAGACGACGACGAAGTAGTGGGAGTTGAGGCCGGTCAGCATCGCGGCGGCCTCAGCCATGCCGGCCAGGTCGGCGCCGATGTTGAGGGTGTTGGCGGCGAGAAGGGCGAAGCAGATGACGATCAGAACCGGCCGTGGAAAGCGGTCGCGAAGCACTCCGCCGAGGCCCTTGCCGGTGACCATGCCGATGCGCGCGCACATCATCTGAACGGCGGCCATCAGCGGCCAGGTCACCAGCGCGGCCCACAGAAAGAGCGTGCCGAACTGCGCGCCGGCGATGGAGTAGGTGGCAATCCCTGACGGATCGTCGTCCGCCGCGCCGGTGATGACGCCGGGACCGAGAGCCGTGAAAAAACGGCGAATCAGGGACTGCTTGGTGGACTGTGGCTCTTTTCCCTCGGCCATGAAGCTCCCGGAGAGCGCGCGTGCTGTCGGGGGGAGTCTACACGCCGAGGCGGCCTCTTCTTATCCCGGCTTGCAAGTCAACGAGTCGCCCTCGATCTCGCAGGCCATCACCGTCGTTCCCTTGGTGTCGTGAACCGTCATGTGCCAGCCTTTTCGGTCCCCCTCTTCATGGGGCTCGAAAATGGCGTAGGCAAATTCGTCGCTGGTTCCTGCCGTGCTCACCGTCGTTCCTGCGATCGACTGGCCCACGAGCTTATCCGTGATGGGTTTATCCAGCTTCGTGCCGCTCATCCCCGCCACGACGCTCGGCGCCCGCGAAGGGCTGGGGGCGAAGGCGAGAGCCTCGAAGAGATGGATGTGTCCCGCCAGCACGAGCCGCACGTTGGCGTCCAAGTTGTTATCCGAGTCCTTCTGGAGCTCCTCCGTCACCGGGATGAGATCCGTCTTGTCCTGAATGAAGGCCCAAAGCGGGTGATGGGAGACGAGCCAGGACGGCGCGTCGCTCGCGGCCGCAAGCCCGTTGAGATCCTGATACGCCTTCGAATAAAAGCCAGCGGGCTCTTTGCCGGTTCTCGAAGTGTTCAGCACCAAGAGCTGGAGGCCGGGAAGCGCGACGCCGTAGGGCGCAGGATTCTCGTTGCAGATAAGTGGCACCGAACCAGGATCGAGAAACCGGAACCAGCCCCGCCAGGCGCGGTCGCAGTCCTCGTGATTGCCGCGCACGGCGATCCATGGCGCCGCGGCGAGCAGAGGCGCCGCCGGATCAAAAAAGTCAGCTTGCCACGCCGGCCAGTTGTTGCCGAAGGGGCTGCCGCCGCACTTTTTCTGCTCGTTCGCCGGACACGCCGCTTCGCGGTAGTGATAGGTCGCCGACGTGGATCACGATGTCTGGATGCTCCTGCGCCACCTTCGCCGCCACCCTGGCGAAAGGCCACTTCTTGGGATCGTTGCAGTTCTGCACTTCGCATTTGCCGTCGGGATCGCACTTGATCCGGCAGCCCGTGTCGCCGATCACCGCGATCTTTTTGAGCTTCAGGGAAGGCACGGGCACCCGGGTGCCGCCGATGGACGCCGACCTCACTCCCTGAGGTAGATTCGCTTCACAGATCAGGATCTCGAAGCCCGGCTGGCGGGCCGAGCGGACCCGCATGGTATAGGTCCTGGAAACCGAGTCATTCTCGATCTCGATATCCGGGCACGCCGCTTGCGGATCGGTGACGATCGCCCGCACCATGGCGCCCTGGGAGCCGATCTCCACCCAGGTGCGGAGAGGGGCGGCGAACACGGATTCAGCTCGCGCGCCGGGCACTGGCTGAGGCGCCGGCGGCGTGGTCGCGCAACCGGCGGCGAGGCCGGCAATCAGGATGAGCGCGGGTAGAGCGATCCTCAACCCGGGATGAGATTTCCTTTTCATGACTTCGCTCCTCGGCAGGGCTTTTTCAGTAGGAGGCGAAGTATACGCCTCACCGCACCCGGAAGACGGGTCCGCGGGGAGGTGGCCGACATTCTCAAATCGCTGGAGCCAGGTGGAGGCGAAGAGCCCTCTGCGCCGGAGGTTCCGTAGAGACGTCCCAGCCGTTCACGATGACCTTCGCGGACGTGGATGCCGGGACGTCTCCGAGGCGGCGATGGCGACCCGATCCACCCAAACCTTTTGACGGGGCGTCACCGACGTGAATCGTTGAAACCTTGCGGCCTGCGGCCAAAACGCCAGTATGATGACGCCCGCCGGATGCGTTGATCGAACCAGCATCCCCGCTTCGGAGACGTCCCGACGTTGTCGCCTGCGAAAGTTGGCGTGAAACGGGCTGGGACGTCTCTACGGAACAGGTGACGCGACTGTTTCAGCCCGGCTCCGGACCTACCGTGAAGAGGTCTTCCAGCCCGTCCACCCCGGCCCCCGCACCACGCGGCCGGCCGGGGCTCCCGTGGGCTCGCCGTCCTTGAGCACCTGGATGCCGTTGACGAAGACGTGCTTCACGCCCGTCGCGTACTGGTGCGGCGTCTCGTAGGTGGCGTGGTCCTTTAGCTTTTCGGGATCGAAGAGGACGACATCAGCGAAATAGCCGGCTTTGAGAAGGCCGCGGTCGCGGATCTTGAGGTTGCCGGCGGGCAGGGAGCTCAATTTGCGGATGGCCGCCTCGAGAGGGAGCACCTTCTCGTCGCGGGCGTACTCTCCCAGCACACGGATGAAGGTGCCGTAGGCGCGCGGGTGGGCGTTGGACTTGAGGAAGACGCCCTCGGTGGAAGGGGCCTGCTCGTCTGAGCCGAAGCTCACCCAGGGGAGGGCGACCTCACGCCGGACGTTGTCGTCGGACATGAGGAAGTAGATGGTACCCACCCGGCTGTCGTCCTCGATCACCAGGTCCATGGCCGTCTCTTCGGGGGACTTGCCGCGCATCTTCGCGACCTCGGCGAGCGTCTTGCCGGTGAGCGGCTTCAGCTTGTCGCTCTTGAAGGCGGCGAGGAGGATCTTGTCCGGACCGGTGGCGAGGAAGAGGTTCTCCCAAGTGTCGGTGGGGGTGTCCATTTCCTTTTTCACCTTCTCGCGCGTGGCCGGGTCCTTCAAGCGGCTGATCCACGCTTCGAGGCCGCCCTCCTGGACCCAGGGGGGCATCGAGGCGTCGAGGCCGGTGGCGCCGGCGGTGTAGGTGTACATGTCGGCTGTAATCTTGAGGCCGGCGGCGCGGGCATCCTCGACCTTCTTGATGGCGGCGTCGAGCTTGCCCCAGTTGGGCTTGCCGGCGGCCTTGAAGTGGTAGATCTCGGCCGGCAGCTTCGCTCGCCGGGAGATGTCGATCAGCTCGTCGATGGCCTCCAGCAGCCGGCCGCCCTCGCTGCGCATGTGGGAGATGTACATGCCGTCGTATTTCGCGGCCTCTTCGCAGAGGGCCACGAGCTCGTCCGTCTTGGCGTAGAAGGCGGGCGCGTAGATCAGGGACGAGCCCACTCCCAGGGCGCCTTCCTCCATGGCGTGATCCACCAGCTTGCGCATGCGGGCCAGCTCTTCGGGACTCGGCGGCCGGTCGGCGTATCCAATCTCATGAACCCGCACTGTAGTTGCGCCCACGAAGGAGGCGACGTTGGGGGCGATTCCCTTGGCCACGACCTGATCGAGATACTCGCCCAGGGTCGTCCAGGTGATTGGATACTTGATGTCTCCCTGCTGCTCGACGCCCTCCTTTTTCATGGCGTCGTTGAGGGGCCCCATCGAGTTGCCCTCGCCCATGACCTCCAGGGTCACGCCCTGGCGCAGGTCGCTCTGCGCGCGGCCGTCGACGAGCAGCGACTCGGTGGCCCAGCTCAGCATGTTGACGAAGCCGGGGGAGACGGCGAGGCCCTTGGCATCCACCTCGGTTTTTCCCTTGGCGTTGCCGAGCGAGCCCACGGCGGCGATGCGGTCGCCGTCGATGGCCACGTCGCCAACGACCGGCTTGCCGCCCGAGCCATCGTAGATCGTGCCGCCTCGCAGGACGAGGTCGTAGGTCTTCGGTGCCTCGGCGGCTGAGGCGGCGAGAGTGACGGCGAGCAACAAGGCACACCCGAGGATTGTTTTCATCGCGCCTCTTTACCACACTCCCGCGATCGGCTTCCACGTATTGCGCTTGGGTCCATAACGGAACTGAGCCTCCGCGCCGCCCGCCGAGAGGGCGTTGCGGAGAAAGAAGGTGCCCGCCACTGGATCGTAAACCCCGACGCCGTCAACGCCGTCACCGTTCCAGTCGCCGATGACCGGAAGAGCTCCGTGGTTTCGAGGGCCAAACTGAAACTGGAAATCGGGGCCGCCACCGAGGAGCGAGTTGGCGAGCGAGAAGGTAGAAGTTGCCGGATCGTAGAGACCTATGCCGTCGGCGCCATCGCCGTTCCAATCTCCGGCTACCGGAAGGCGCGGCTGGCCCGGCGGACCAAAGAGAACGACGACGTCAAAATCGGAACCGGTCAAGGAGTTCTTGAGGAAGAATTTGCCAGTCGTGACGTCGTAAAGGCCGACGGTGTCTTTGCCATCTCCATCCCAATCACCGACCACGGGAAGCACGTTGTTCGAGGGGCTGCTCACTTTCAGCAGAATGTCGGTGCCGCTTCCCTGAAGCGAGTTCTTGAGGCGGAAAGTGGAGTTGGCCGGATCGTAGAAACCGGGAGTGGACTTGCCGTTGCCGTCCCAATCTCCCGCCAGGGGAATCCAGCGATTCCGCTTGGGGCCGAAGTGGACGACGGTGACGGCACCGCCTTGGTGGTTGGCGGCCTTGAGCTGGAAGACCGAGGCCTGAGAATCGTAGAGACCCACGAGGTCAGCCGCGTGGCCAACGGGCGCCTGGCCGTTCAGCCGGTAGAGGCCGCCGTCCAGCGAGGCGAGGTAGAGCTCGCCGTTCTTGTCCTGGCCGAACGTGATGAGGTTGGGGAGGGTGCCGGCAATGTTTTGGACGGTGAAGCCTCCACCTTGGCGGAACGCGGCCCAAAGGACGCCCGAGCAGAAGTCGCCGAAGACGTAGGCGCCTCGGAGCTGAGGCAACGCGTTGCCGCGATAGACGTAGCCGCCGGTGATGGAGCAGTGCGGATTGTGGTCGTACTCGAGAACGGGGAGGGTGTAAGCGGGAGAGTTGCAGGGCGGCGTCGAAGCCGGGCAGGCGTCGGTGGTGGAGCAGAGGTCTGCCTCCATCACCTTCCAGCCGTAGTTCTCGCCGCCGTGGCTGGTGACCGGCTGGAAGTCGACTTCCTCGCGCAGGTTCTGGCCCACGTCGCCAATCCAAAGGTCGCCGGTCTGGCGATCGAAGGAAAAACGCCAGGGATTGCGTACGCCGGTCGCCCAGATCTCTGGCGGAGCGGCAGTACCGCGGAAGGGGTTGTCGGCCGGGATGCCATAGAAGGGAGCCGTCGAAACGTTCTGGTCGACGTCGATCCGGAGCATCTTGCCCAGCAGGTTGTCGGTGCGTTGGGCCCGGCAAGCGGGATCGAAGCCGGAGCCGCCATCGCCCATGCCGATGTAGAGGAAACCGTCGGGGCCGAACTGGAGCTGGCCACCCTTGTGATTGTCGAAGGGCTGAGGAATGGTCAACAGGATTCGGCCGCTCGACGCATCGGCCTGATCCGGATTGGCGGAGACGTGATAGCGAGCGATGACGGTGTTGAGATCGCTGTTCGTATAGTTGACGAAGAGGAATCCGTTCTCTGCGTAGTGGGGGTGGAACGCCACCGACAGAAGGCCACCCTCGCCGTTGTCATTGACGAGGCCATGGATGTCGAGAAACGGCTGGGGCTTAACCGCTCCTCCAGTAAAGATGACGATCCGGCCCGGGCGCAAGGTCAGGAAGACGCGGTCGTCACCCGCGTGAGTGACGGAGGTCACCGGATCAAGGCCGTGCGCCAATTGCTGGAGGTCGACTCCGGAAACCGTTCCCGAGACGGTGAATGTGCCGTTCGCAGGAAGTGGATCGGGGAGGAAGCCCTGAGCCCGCGCGGCGAGCGGAATCAGGAAGAAGAGAACGGAGAGCAGAGAGCCAAAGAGTCTGTGACGGCGCATAGTGATACTCCTGTCAGTCTGAATGAGATCTTGCTTTCAGGAGTCATGCCTGCCTCTCATCCCCAGGGCCACGCGGGCAGAAAGCAAAGGACAGCAAAGACTGCAGGGACACCAGGGACCAAGACCCCGAGTCACGCTATTGTAGACCGCCATGATCCCCATCACCCCCGACCTTTCGATCCCCGACGAGGAGGTCTCCTTCACCACCTCGCGTAGCGGAGGGCCTGGAGGGCAGAACGTCAACAAGCTGGAGACCCGGGTGACTCTCCGGTTTGACGTCGGCGCCTCGGCTGTCCTTTCGGAGGAGCAGAGGGCCCGGTTGCGGGAGCGGCTGGCAACGCGCATCACCAAGGACGGTGTGCTTCAGGTTACCTCCCAGCGCCACCGCAGCCAGGTGGCGAACAAGGACGCGTCCGTGGAGCGCTTCGCAGAGCTGGTGGGGGAGGCGTTGCGGGAAGAGGTTCCACGCCGGAAAACGCGCCCCTCCCGGGCGGCGAAGGCCCGTCGCCTCGACGAGAAGCGACGCCACTCCGGTCGCAAGCGGGACCGGACGGCGCCGATCCCCCACGAATGATCGCCTGAAAGCCGCCTGATATAGGATGCCCCGGGGGCGTGAGCGGGCATGGATTCCGACAAATTCTTCAGCGAGGCCGACCTCGAAGCCATCCGGGCCACCGTGCGCGAGGCCGAGTCGCGGACGTCCGGCGAGATCGTCCCCTATGTGGTGGATCGCAGCGACGAGTACGCCTCCGCCGCCTGGAAAGGCGCGGCTCTGGGAGCGTTGCTGGCGCCGCTGGTCGCTCTCGCCGTCCATCAATGGAGCAATATCTGGGGAATACCGCTGGAGTACTGGATTGCTCTGCCGGCGCTAATTGGAGGCGCAACGGCCTATCTCGTCGCGGCCTTTCTCCCTCCGGTTCGCCGCTGGCTGACCGGCGAGCACGTGCTGGAAGCGCGAGTGCGCCGCCGGGCCGCCGCGGCCTTTCTCGATCAGGAGGTCTTCCTCACCGAGAACCGGACGGGCATTCTCCTTTTCGTCTCTCTTTTCGAGCGGCGGGTGGTATTGCTGGCTGATTCCGGGATTCATCAAAAGGTTGAGGAGGGGCAGTGGGAGAGCATCACCCGGCGACTGGCGGCGGAGATCCGGCGCGGCCGTCCGGGGCCGGCCCTCGTGGAGGCCATCCGGGCCTGCGGTGACGTGCTCGCTCGGCACCACGTTGAAATTCGGCCCGACGACCGCAATGAGCTGAGCGACGAGCTGCGGCGGGAGAAGCACTGAGATGAAGCGCCGCCGGTTCAAAGCTGTTCTCCTTTGTAGTCTCTCCTTTCTGTTTTCCCTCGCCGTTGCTGCCAAGGACATTCCACCGCTCACCGGCCGCATCGTCGATCAGGCCAACTTGCTCACGGCCGATCAGCGGCAGCGGATCGAGACCAAGCTGGCCGCCTTCGAGAAAGAGACCGGCGATCAGGTGGCAGTGCTCACTCTCGACAGTCTCGACGGCGAGGCCATCGAGGATTATGCGAACAAGGTAGGGCGCGGCTGGGCGCTGGGTCAGAAGGGAAAGGACAACGGTGTCCTCCTTCTGGTCGCCAAGCAGGACCGGAAGATGCGAATCGAAGTGGGCTACGGTCTGGAGCCGGTGCTCACCGACCTGCAGACCAACGTCATCCAGAACGAGGTCATCATCCCCTACTTCAAAAAGGGGGATTTCGGCGGCGGCATCGAGGCCGGAGTGGACGCTATCCTGAGCACCATCCAGGGCAAGCCGTTCCAGCCGGCCCCCAATTCGGAGGCCCAGCGGGCCAGGGGAAAAGGCGGCCCCGACTTCGGCTTTCTGCTGTTCGCGCTCTTCATTCTCCTGCCTTTCTCGATGAACGCAGCCCGCAGCCGAAGTTGGTTCCTCTACCTGGTCCTCATGCCCGTCTACTTCTTCTTGGGTAGTCTCTTTTTCAGCGTCACGGTAGGTCTCATTGCGCTGGGCGTATGGGGCTTGCTATTCCCGATCTTGAGGGCCATTCTGCCCCAATCGATGGGATCTGGCCGCGGCGGTCCGGGCGGCTGGTTCATGGGGCCGGGATTCGGCGGCGGGGGAGGGGGCTGGGGCGGAGGAGGCGGATTCTCCGGTGGCGGCGGCAGCTTTGGCGGTGGCGGCTCGTCGAGCAGTTGGTAGAGTTGAGCCTTACCGCTCCACCCAGTAGTTCGGGGACTCCTTGGTGATGACCACGTCGTGGGCGTGGCCTTCCTTGAGGCCGGCGGGGGAGATCCGCACCAAGCGGGCCTTGGTCCGTAGCTCTTCGATAGAGGCGCAGCCGGAGAGTCCCATGCCGGAGCGCAGGCCGCCGGTGAGTTGGGGAAGCATCTGGTGCAGGCTCCCCTTGTGGGGCACCATACCCTCGATCCCCTCCGGCACGAGCTTGGCCAGGCTGCCGCCGTTGGCGCCCGTGCCGCTGTCCTGAAAGTAGCGGTCGGCGCTGCCGCGGGCCATGGCGGAGAGCGAGCCCATGCCGCGGTAGGCCTTGAAGGTGCGCCCCTGGTAGAGGATGGTCTCGCCCGGGCTCTCTTCGGTGCCGGCGAGGAGCGAGCCGATCATGATCGAGTGGGCGCCGGCCACCAGGGCCTTGGTGACGTCGCCTGAGAACTTGATGCCGCCGTCGGCGATGACCGGCACGTCGTGCTCGGCGGCGGCTCGGGCGCAATCCATGACGGCGGTAACCTGGGGTACGCCGGCGCCGGTGACGACGCGGGTGGTGCAGATACTTCCCGGGCCGATACCCACCTTGACGGCGTCGGCGCCGCGCTCGATCAAGGCCAGCGTCCCCTCGGCCGTGGCCACGTTGCCCACGATGAGCCTCACTTCAGGGAAGGTTTCCCGTAGCTTGGAAGCCGCGTCGAGAACGCCGCGGCTGTGGGCATGAGAGGAGTCGAGGACCAGCACGTCCACCTTCGACTTGACCAGCGCCGCGGCGCGCTCCAGGTAGTCGCCGGAGGCTCCCACCGCGCCGCCCACACGGAGACGTCCGAGCTCGTCCTTGCAGGCGTTGGGATATTGCATCATCTTCTGGATGTCCTTGACCGTGATCAGCCCCTTGAGGTTGCCGGCGCCGTCGACGACCAAGACTTTCTCGATGCGGTGCTGATGGAGCATCGCCTTGGCCTGCTCCAAGGTCGTTCCCTCCGGCACAGTGACGAGGTCCTCCTTGGTCATCAGGTCGCCGATCTTCTTGTCGGGGTTTTCCTCGAAGCGAAGGTCGCGATTGGTGAGAATGCCCACCAGGTGGCCCTCGGCGTCGGTGACGGGCACACCGGAGATTTTGTAGCGAGCCATCACGCCCAGGGCCTCGCGGATACTCTGGTCCGGCCTCATGGTGACCGGATCGACGATCATTCCGGCTTCACTTCGTTTCACCTTGTCCACCTCGTCAGCTTGGACTTCGATCGGGAGGTTTTTGTGAACGATGCCAACTCCCCCCTCCTGGGCCAGGGCGATGGCCAGGCGGGACTCGGTCACCGTGTCCATGGCGGCCGAGAGGATGGGGATGTTGAGATTGATGCCGCGGCACAGCCGGGTCCGCAAGTCCACGTCGTTCGGATGCGTCTCCGAAAAACCGGGGACGATCGAAACGTCGTCGAAGGTGAGGGCAAGGCGCGGGTCGAAGTCGGTCATGCTCTTTCTCCGCCTACGAAAAAGGGCGGCCGACCGGGCCGCCCTTGGCGTTTTGCGGGTGACGGCATCTCAACCTACCGTCACCTGGGCGCCATGGCACTTCTTGTACTTCTTGCCCGAACCGCAGGGGCACGGATCATTGCGGCCAACCTTGGCATCTCGGTTGACGGTCGGCTGCGGACGCTGACCCTCGACTTTGGGCGGAGCCGAAAGCTCGACTCTGGGCGCGGCCCGTTGCTGCCGAACGCGCTGCTCGAGCATCTGCTCTTCGGTCACCGGCTCGAAGCGGAAGAGCTTCTGGACGATGTCGTCCTCCACCCGCTCGCGCATCATCTCGAAGAGGTCGAAGCTCTCCTTCTTGTATTCCTGAAGCGGATCGCGCTGGCCGTAGCCGCGCAGGCTGATGCCTTCCTTGAGATGGTCGAGGGCGAGGAGGTGATCCTTCCATGAGGTGTCCACCGCCTGCAGCATGATGGCGCGCTCGAAGCCCCGGATGACTTCCTCGGAGTGACGGGATTCTTTCTCCTTGTAGCGGCCCTCGATGGCGTTCCAAAGGGCCTCGCGCAGCTCGTCGATGCCGAACTCGTCGAGCTTCATGCCGCCGGCATTGATGTTGAAGTAGGCCAGCATCTCGGTGCGCAGGCCGGTGAGATCCCAGTCCGAGGGATCGACCTTCTCGGAGCAGTGGGCCTCCAGCATGCCGTCGAGGATGTCCTCGACGAGACCCATGAGATAGTCGCGGCCCTCGTTGCCGTCGAGAATGTCGCGGCGCAGCTTGTAGATCGCCTCGCGCTGCTTGTTCATCACGTCGTCGTACTCGAGGAGGTGCTTGCGGATCTCGAAGTTCCGTCCTTCCACCTGGGTCTGGGCGCGCTGAATGGCCTTGGAGACCATGCGGTGCTCGATGGCCTCGCCTTCCTCCATTCCCAGCTTGCCCATCAGCCCTTGGATGCGGTCGGAGCCGAAGATGCGCATCAAGTCGTCTTCGAGCGAGAGGTAGAAGCGCGACGAGCCGGGATCACCCTGGCGGCCGGAACGGCCGCGGAGCTGGTTGTCGACCCGCCGCGATTCGTGCCGCTCGGTGCCCAGGATGTGCAGGCCACCGAGCGCGAGGACCTCATCCCGCTCCTTGACACAGGTCTCGGTGTAGCGATCGAGCGCGGCCTGATAGGCCTCCGCCTCGGTCTCCGGGTCGGCTTCGGCGCGGGCCAGGCCCTCAGGGTTGCCGCCGAGGACGATGTCCGTGCCGCGGCCCGCCATGTTGGTGGCGATGGTGATGGCGCCCTTGCGCCCCGCCTGGGCCACGATCGACGCCTCGCGCTCGTGGTACTTGGCGTTGAGCACGACGTGCGGCACCTTGGGCGGCCGGTTGAGCAGCTTCGATAGCATCTCGCTCTTCTCGATCGACACCGTTCCCACCAGCACCGGTTGCCCTTTGGACTGGCACTCCCGCAGCTCCTCGACCACGGCGTTCCACTTTTCCTGAGCGGTGCGGTAGACGAGATCGCCGCGGTCGTCGCGGATCATGTCCCGATTGGTTGGGATGACGTTGACGTCGAGCTTGTAGATCTCGCCGAACTCGGCCGCCTCGGTGTCGGCGGTGCCGGTCATGCCCGAGAGCTTCTTGTACATGCGGAAGTAGTTCTGGAAGGTGATGGTGGCGAGCGTCTGATTTTCGCGCTCGATCTTCACTCCCTCCTTGGCCTCCACCGCCTGGTGCAGGCCGTCGGACCAGCGCCGGCCCGGCATCATGCGGCCGGTGAACTCGTCGACGATCACCACCTTGCCGTCCTTGATCAGGTAGTCGACGTCGCGCTTGTAGAGCGCGTGGGCGCGTACCCCCTGGTTGACGCCGTGGAGGATCTCCATGTTCTCCATCTCATAGAGATTGCGGATGCCGAGGAGCTGCTCGACCTTCTCGACGCCCTCGTCCGTGATGCTCACCTGATGCGCCTTCTCGTCCACCACGTAGTCGCCGGTGGTGCTCTTCTTGCCATCGCCCTCGTCGATCTCCTCGCCCTTCACCAGGCGGGGGATGATGCGGTCGATACGGTAGTACTTGTCCACCGACTCCTCGGACGGCCCGGAGATGATCAGCGGCGTGCGGGCCTCGTCGATGAGGATCG
Organism: Thermoanaerobaculia bacterium; assembly: GCA_035472915.1. Taxonomy (GTDB): domain Bacteria; phylum Acidobacteriota; class Thermoanaerobaculia; order Multivoradales; family UBA5704; genus DATARR01. The sequence continues at coordinate 6,637 of DATIOS010000338.1, read as the reverse complement.
AGTCCACCTCGTCGACGATGGCGTAGTGATGGCCGCGCTGGACCATCGACTCCAGCTCGAACTTCATGTTGTCGCGCAGGTAGTCGAAGCCGAACTCGTTGTTGGTGCCGTAGGTGACGTCGCAGGCATAGGCATGCTTGCGGTCCGCGTCCGGCATGTCGTGCTGGATGACGCCGACGGTGAGGCCGAGGAACTTGTAGATCCGGCCCATCCAGTCCGAGTCGCGGCGGGCCAGGTAGTCGTTGACGGTCACTACGTGGACGCCCTTGCCCTCCAGGGCATTGAGATAGACCGGCAGGGTGCCCACCAGCGTCTTGCCCTCGCCGGTCTTCATCTCGGCGATGCGGCCGCGGTGGAGAACCATGCCGCCCATGAGCTGCACGTCGAAGGGGCGCATATGGACCGCCCGCCAGGCGGCCTCACGGGCCACGGCGAAGGCGGGCACCAGCAGATCGTCCGTGGTGGCTCCAGCGGCGATCTGGGCTTTGAAGTCGGCGGTCTTGGCCCGCAGCTCGGCATCCGAAAGGGCCGCGATTTGCGGCTCCATCTCGTTGATGGCCGCCACGGTAGGCAGCATTTTTTTGACTTCCCGCTCGTGCTGGCTGCCAAAAACCTTGGTCAGAATCGTATTGATCATCGAAATCTCACTTGGGGTGCTGCTTGGGGTCAGGACGGCTCAACCTGGGGCCGCTCGGCGGCGCGGCAAGCGCTTACAACCGGGAGTCTAACAGAAAGATTCCAGAGGCCGTGCCGGCTTCCGGCGGCCCAAAAGGTGGCGCTGGAGGTCAGGAAGCGCCGGCCGCGGCGTCGTCGAGGATGTAGGCGAGGGGGTTTACAGGATCGCCGTCCACCCGCACTTCGTAATGGAGATGGAAGCCCGTCGAGCGGCCCGTGTTGCCGACCCGGCCCACGACGTCGCCGCGCTTGACTCGCTGGCCTGGACGAACGTCGACGTGGGACATGTGACCGTAGCGAGTGGTCACCCCGAAGCCGTGGGAGAGGTAGACCGCCTGGCCCAGCCCCGTGACCTCGCCGGCCTCGACGACGATGCCGTCGGCGCTTGCCCGCACCGGCTGGCCGGGAGCGGCGGCAATGTCGACGCCTTGATGGACGCCCCGGCCATGGGTGAGGGGATCGCTGCGGTAACCGAAGCCGCTGGTCAGGATGCCGCGCACCGGGGCGATGGCGGGGGTCGAGGAGATCCAGCGTACGCGCTCGGACAACTTGGCCTCGACCGCACTCAAGGTGCCTGCCAGCACACCGGCTCGGCTTTCCATCGCCGGCAAGTCTCTCGGTTCCACTTCGTCGACCGGGCTGCCGCCGCCGACTCCGGCCTCGGTCGAACCGCTCTCCAAGCTGTCCACGCCGGCCACGATGGCGAGCTGGCGGGTGCGCTCCTCGTACTCGGTGAGCTGCGTCTGAAGTCGTTTGACGCTCGATTCGAACGTCTGATTCGTCTTGCGAAGCTGGTCGTTCTCAGTCTTGAGGCGGGCAATCTCGACAGGGTTGACCTTGGTGCTGAAGTGGGACCAGGTGAAGAAGGCGCCGGCGAAGGTAAGGAGCAGGAAGGCGGCCGCGAGGAGACCGATCTGCAGATTCGTCACCCGCCACTTTCGCAACTTGGCGTGGGCGTGGGGGATGACGATGATCGTGTGGTGCCGTTTCGCCATGGATTGTCTTACAGAGAGCCGTCCACGCTGGACTCCAGATCTTTGAATCAGGGAACAACCGACTTTGCCTGGGCATTGTACGTCCTGGTTCGACGATGTCAAGCACCCGATAAAATATGGCGAATCAGCATGCGAAAGCGCCCGCTTGTGTGTAAAAGAGTAAAACCGGACGATCCAACTCAGGTCGTCTCCTTTTCGGACTTCGGTTCGTGCCCACGCACCTCGTCGGTCCAATGGGTGACGGCTTGTTTGTCGGCAATGTGGACGTGTACAGCACCGTCGAGGGCGAACGCCAGCTTGACCATGGTGGCGAGAGTGAAGTTGGCGTTGCCTCCAAGGAGCTTGGTGACGTAGGCCCGGGAGGTGCCGATTCTCTTCGCCAGCTCCGAGCGGGAGACGTTCTTCTCCTTCATGAGCCGGCACAGATCCTCGGTGAACTCGACGATGGGGCCATCAGTCCATGCTTCCGGAGAGGACAGCGCGTCGTCGAACATCCGGCGGTACTTTCCCCTCTTGCCTTGCAGGTCAACCATCTTCAGACCTCCTCGATGCTCAGCTCCCGGGCGAGCTTGGCAATCAGGTAGCGTTTTCGTTGAGCCCTGGCGAGCGACAGCTCGGTTCGCGGCGTCGTCTCCGCCTTGCAGAAGGCGTTGGTGCAGACGATCCGGCGGCCCTCGTCATAAAAGAACACGACCCGCAGCTTCTGACCCTTCGGCTGCCTTCTGAGCTCGAAAAGCCCGTCTCCGAGCGGCTTGCAGAGCTGTACGTTGTTCATCGGCGGCCCTTCCTGAGGCAAACGGACTTGGAGAGACAGAAGCATCACGCGTCGAGCGACCGCGTAGCCCCCACCGAGTTGGCCCAGGAAATCAAGTACCTGGCAACGCCCGCGCGGATCGAGGATTGCCAGGACTTCCCACGCTCCCCAGCCGATCCGAACGAGCTTCACGTTAACTCCACGGTTAACAAAAGTCAAGACTCTTCCCGGTTTCATGCTGCCTCCTCCGAGATCTGGAGACCACGGGCTGATTTGGCCGCGAAGTAACGGGGCTTGGAGTCCACGGTGCTGGCGCATACGATCCTCTGGCCTTCATCCGCGAAGAAAAGGACGGCCGGCTCCAGGCCGCCAGGTTGGGAAAGCAGCTCGAAGACCCCATCTGCGAGCGGTCTGCAACGCGGAAGGCTCGATACAGGCGGTCCCTCCAGCGGCAGATAGACTCGGAGGAAGCGACTGAGAAAGACCTGTGTCTCTCGCCGGCCTCCCGGCGCGCCGAGCAGGTCGAGCACCTGGCAGCCCCCGCCAGAGTCCACCTCGGCCAACACCTCCCATCTGCCTTTGGCGATGCGAACGAGATTCATCCCACGACCCTCCGGTCCAGGCTGCGGTATTGGATGGCCTCGGCCAGATGGGCGGCGCGGATCGCGTCGCTGCCGGCGAGGTCGGCGATGGTGCGGGCTACCTTGAGGACGCGGTTGAGCGCGCGGGCGGAAAGTCCGAGCTTCTCGAAGGCGGCGTCGAGGAGGCTGCGGCCGGCCGGGTCGAGAGGGCAGAATCGCCGGAGTTGGTCGGGTCCCATGGCGGCGTTGTTGGGAGTTGGCGCCTCCGGTCCGAAGCGCTCGGCTTGCAGTGCCCGTGCGACGGCCACCCGCCGTGCCACGTCCGCTGTAGTCTCGCCGGGCCCCGACCGCAGCTCCTTCAGGCTGACGGCTGGCACCTCGACGTGGAGGTCGATGCGGTCGAGCAGTGGTCCCGAGACGCGACCGCGATAGCGTTCGATCAGCGGGGGAGGGCAGCGACAGACATATCTCGGATCTCCCAGGTGGCCGCAAGGGCACGGATTCATCGCCGCAAGCAGTGAAAACCGAGCTGGGAAGGCGAGGCGGGCACGGGCTCTGACGACGGTGACGAAGCCTTCCTCCAAAGGCTGGCGCAGCGCTTCTAAGGTGTCGCGCCGAAACTCCGGCAGCTCGTCGAGGAAGAGGACGCCGTTGTGGGCCAGGCTCGCTTCTCCTGGACGGGGGTTGCTGCCGCCGCCGATCATCCCCGCCGTGCTGGTGCCGGTGTGCGGGCTGCGAAACGGACGCTGCTGGAGGAGGCCTGCCGGCGGTTCTTCGGCCACCAGGGAGTGAACCTTGGTGACGGCGATGGCCTCCGCCAGGGTGAGGGGCGGCAGCAGGCCGGGCAGGCGCCGGGCGAGCATCGTCTTACCCGAGCCCGGCGGCCCGAGAAAGAGCAGGTTGTGGCCTCCCGCGGCCGCCACCTCAAGAGCGCGCTTGGCGGTTTCCTGGCCTCGCACCTCCGAGAGGTCGGGGCCGTGGGTCCAGCCGCTGGTGGCCAGCGGAGGAGCAAGGACCGCCGGGATGATCTCCGCGCCGATCAGGTGATGGACGGCTTCGGCCAAGCCGAGAAGCCCCACCACCGGCACGGCGCCGAGGGCCGCCGCCTCCGAAGCGTTGGCGGCCGGCAACAGCACTTGGCGAGAACCGAGGCGCCGGCCCAGGTCGGCGATGGCGAGTCCGCCGCGAACGGTGCGGATGGCTCCGTCCAGGCCGAGCTCGCCGCAGATGAGGCAGCCGTCGAGAGCTTCCTGGGGTAGTTGTTCATGGGCCACCAGCATCGCCAGGGCAATGGCGAGGTCGAGGTGGTTGCCTTCCTTGCGCAGGTCGGCAGGAGCGAGATTGATGATGATGGACTTGAGATCCAGATTGAAGCCGCAGTTCTTGATCGCGGCTCGCACCCGCTCGCGGCTCTCGCGGACCGCGGCATCGGCGAGTCCCACGATCTGAACCTGTGGGAGTCCGTTGTGGACGTCGACTTCGATCTGGACGGGGCGTGCTTCAATGCCCCACGGCGTGGCTGCAGTGGCTCGGGCTAGCATCAACTCCTAATAGACGTAAAATGACCCGCCAATCTTGCAACCCCTAGAACGGCGCGGGTTTGAAGACCCCCTTTTCGGATACTTGCAGACTGACTGAAACGTGATGAAGATCCTCCTGGTCGCCACCAAGGCGCCGTGGCCTCCCGTTGACGGCGGCCGTTTCCTGCTCCTAAACACCCTCGAAGCGCTCGCCGCGGCCGGCTGCCAGCTCACCTTGGTGGCCCCGGTCGACCCGGCAGCATTCGATCTCGCCCGGGTGGCCCGCGAGCTGTCAGCATGGTGTGAGCCCTTGCTGTTCCCCGTGGTTCCCCTTTCGCCGATCGCGGCGCTGCTGCGGTCGGGCGGCGCGCCGCTGTCGATTGCCCGGCATTCGCTACCGGAGATCAGCAGGGAAGTGGACAAGCGGTTGAGGCAGGAGCGTTTTGATCTGGTTCACGCCGAACAGCTCCAGGCGTTGCCGCAGGCGGAGCCGGCCTTCTCGCGGGGGATTCCCGTGGTGCTTCGGGCCCAGAACGTGGAGAGCGATCTCTGGCGAGCGGCGGGGGAGCGGGGTAGAGGACTGAAGGGGGTGATGCTCCGGCGGGAGGCGAGGCGCCTTGCGGCGTGGGAGGGGAGGGCCGTCCGGCGGGTGGCCGCGACGCTGGCGTTGACGCACGAGGATTCGGCGCGCCTCGCGGAGCTCGCGGCAGGCGGTGGCCTGGTGCGGGTGGTGCGGGCGCCGTTTCCGGAGTTGCCTCCCGGCTCGGGGCGGCTGGCAGGCGATCCGCCGGTGGTCGTCTTCGGTAGCCGAGGCTGGTTGCCGAACGAGGATTCCGTCGCCTGGTATCTAAAGGATGTGTGGCCTGCCGTTCAAGCCGAGCTGCCCGCAGCGGTCCTGCACGTCTTCGGTTCGGATCTGGCTTCGCCTCCGCCCGGCGTCGTCTTCCACCCTCCGCCGGGGGACAGTGGCGAGGCGCTGGCTCCCGGGTCCATCCTGGCTGTGCCCCTGCGTATCGCGTCCGGAGTTCGCATCAAGATCCTCGAAGCCTGGGCTCGTGGCGTTCCGGTCGTGGGGACGCCGGCCGCGCTCGCCGGGCTGGAGGCGAAGGACGGGCGGGAGGCGCTCGTGGCTCGAGAACCTCGGGAGTTTGCCACGGCGATTCGCCGGCTTCACCAGGAGCCCGGGCTCGCCGTGTCGCTCATCGCGGAAGGCCGGCGGGCTCGCCGGGAGAGGCACGATCCACTGGAGATCGCGCGCGGTCTGATGGCGGAGTACGAAAGGTGATCGCGGAATGACAAAGCTGCCGGCTGGCATCATTCCGATCTCCGCCGGAATCGCCGCGGGCTGGTAATGCACCATCGCAATCCCGCCAAAGGTCGTTCCCGAACCGCCGTGCATCACTACGATTCCGGCCGGCACCTTCCCCAGTCTGTGCGGAGACACCGCCGTCGTGATTTGCATCACCGCCAACCCGACGGGAACGAGGCCGGTCTCGGCGGGCAACTCTCGCAGCGGGCTTTGCATCACCGGCGCCGCAGTTTGATACACGTCCAAGCTGCTCTGATTCACCACGAGCTCGCCGTGCATCACCGCGAGCTGCCATTGCGTCACTCAAAGCGCGCGTTGCATCGCTCGCCGCCGCCGGTGCATCACCACGAGCTCGGATTGCGTCACGCATAGCTCGCGGTGGAACACCACGGACCTGAATTGAGCGACGCAATCCGGGTCCGTGGTGTATCACGGCGAGTCCGCCGTGACTCAGACCGGGATCGTCGTCATTCATGGGCGGTCGGCGGAGGTCGTCAAGCGGGGCTTGAGACACACGCGAGGGTTCTTGGTGAGTTTTCGCGTGTCGTCGGCGAGCCGAAAAGGCCCCGTGGCGTGTTACGAACGCTGGTTACGTGTCGTGGACGGGTCATGGTGAGTCACGGAGCGGGGCCGGCAGTCCCCAATCGCCGGCGGCGTGTCTCTTGCCGGCCTGACACCTTAAAACTCCCCAACAAAAGAGATCTCCGGCTCCAGCTGATACCCCGTCCGGTTCTCGACTACCTCTTGGACATGGGCGATCAGCGTCCGCACGTCCGCAGCTGTCGCTCCTCCCGTGTTGATGA